>JABMMO010000023.1 GCA_013205455.1 Actinomycetota bacterium | reverse complement strand
TCGAAATGAAGGCAAGCCAGATGCGGCAATCGCCAAGATTACTGAAGGTCGAGTAACTGGATTCTTCAAAGATGTCACGCTCCTAGAGCAGGCATTTGCGAAAGATCAGAAGAAATCGGTCCAACAGGTTCTAGATGAGGCCGGAACTACTGTGTCTGCCTTCCATCGATTCCGCGTTGGTCAGTAACCTTTACCTAGGGATTTAACGGAACTGATTAAGTAATAGAAGTTAAGAAAGGAGCACTCAAGATGGTTAGTAATCGAAAAAGCTATCGTCGAGTGCTTCTTAAACTTTCTGGCGAAGTATTTGGTGGCGAAAAAGGAATCGGTGTTGATCCCGATGTTGTGCATGATGTTGCAGATCAAATCGCAGGTGTAGTTCGAAGCGGTGTTGAAGTAGCAATTGTGGTCGGCGGTGGAAACTATTTCCGTGGCGCTGAGCTACAAACGCGCGGCATGGATCGCGCTCGCGCTGACTATATGGGCATGCTCGGTACCGTTATGAATTGTTTAGCACTTCAAGATTTCTTGGAAAAAGAAGGTATTGATACTCGCGTACAGACAGCGATCGCAATGGGACAAGTCGCCGAGCCATATGTGCCACGGCGCGCAATTCGTCATTTAGAGAAAGGCCGAGTTGTAATTTTCGGTGCTGGCGCTGGAATGCCTTTCTTCACAACCGATACTGTCGCAGCGCAACGCGCACTCGAAATCGGCGTAGATGCGCTCTTGCTAGCAAAAAGTGGTGTTGATGGCGTTTATAGCGCAGACCCACGAAAAGATAAGAGCGCTACTAAATACGAAACCATCTCATATGATGAAGTTTTAAGTAGGTCACTTGCAGTTGCAGATGCCGCAGCATTCGCGCTCTGCCGCGAGAATAGTTTGCCGATAGTCGTCTTTGATTTAATGAGAAAAGGAAATATTGCACGGGCAGTTGCTGGTGAAAATATCGGAACGATAGTTTCCTAGCGTTTTCCTAATAAGTAAGAAGGAGCAAAATGTCGAATCTAGCCGCAATAACAAGTGACACTACTGCCAAGATGAATAAGGCAGTAGATGTGGCAAAGGAAGATTTTGCGAGCATCCGTACTGGCCGTGCGCACCCATCCATGTTCGGAAAAATTATGGTCGATTACTACGGAACTTTTACACCACTTTCACAATTAGCCTCAGTCCAAGTTCCAGAAGCACGGATGGCTTTAATTACCCCTTATGACAAAGGCGCAATGGCTTCAATTGAGAAAGCGATTCGCGAGTCAGATTTGGGTGTTAATCCAGGCAATGATGGTGGCGTAATTAGAATAAATTTCCCACAATTAACGGAAGAACGTCGGAAAGAGTTCATAAAAGTCGCAAAAAATAAAGGTGAAGATTCTAAAATTTCGCTGCGCAATATCCGCCGTAACGCAAAAGAAGCGATGGAAAAGTTAGAAAAAGATGGCGTAATTGGTAAAGATGATTTAACTAGAGCTGAAAAAGATTTAGAGAAAATTACCTCTGACCATGTAGCAAAAATCGATGAAATGCTCAAGCACAAAGAGGTTGAGCTTCTCGAAGTCTAGAGAAGAACTCTTATGTCAGATCTGCATTCTTTAAACGAAGCTATTAATAAAAAGGCCGGGCGAAAACTGCTGCCCTCAATAGCGGTTTCGTTAAGTTTGCTTGCGCTTATTTTTGTCACGATGAAATATCTTCCGATTGCCTTTGCCGGAGTGGTTACCGCAGCCGTAGTGCTTAGCGTAAGTGAGTTGACTCGGGCATTCAAAACTGCTGATTTTAAAGTTTCGCAATTTCAACTTTCAGTAGCAACAACCGCTTTGATGGTTTCAACTTGGTTTGGTGGCGTGGCTGGACTTGCGGTTGCAACTGCGTTGCTATTACCAATCCTCTACTTCTTAATCTTACTAAAAGGAATCACTGGTTTTGTTAAGAACTCGACGGCTGCCACATTCACCCTGCTCTACCTTGGATTTTTCGGTGGATTCTTAATTCTCTTAGCGCGACCAAATGATGGTTTATTAAATATCGCAACGTTAGTAATTTTAGTTGGGTGCAATGACACCTTCGCATACATTTTTGGTGTGCTTCTAGGAAAGCATCCGTTAGCTGAAAAAATTAGCCCTAAGAAAACTTGGGAAGGTTTTGCTGGTGGGTTGGTATTTACTGCAATCGGCGGCGCGTTAGCTTTTCATTACATGCTCGAGTACAACCCGCTAATTGGTGCAGTAGTCGGTGTTTTATGTGTGATTACCGCAACCGTTGGCGATTTAATTGAAAGTGCGCTTAAGCGAGATTTATCAATAAAAGATATGGGGTCTTTACTCCCGGGCCATGGCGGCATGTTAGATCGATTAGATTCTGCGCTACTTACAGCGCCTTCACTTTGGTGTGTACTTGAATTAATTAAGCGCTTCTCATGAGTGAAATTAAATTAGTTTTCGAAGAACCAAAACAACGTAAAAAAGCGCCAGAACATTTATCGGATCTAGCTCCAGAAGAGCGTCGCGCTAAAGCGATTGAATTAGGGTTACCAGCTTTTCGGGCAAATCAAATCGCGACCCATTACTTCACGCACTTTAGTGATGATCCAGAGACTTGGACCGATATCCCAGCAACAATGCGGCCGCTAGTTGCAGAACATTTTATGCCGAAGTTAATTACCCTAGTTAAATCGGTCGCTTGCGATAACGGCAAAACTCGAAAAGATTTATGGAAATTGCATGACGGCGTAATGGTGGAATCAGTAATCATGCGTTACAAAGATCGCACCACAGTGTGCATTTCATCGCAAGCTGGATGTGGCATGAATTGTCCTTTCTGCGCAACTGGCCAAGCTGGGTTAACTCGGAACTTAACCGCCGGTGAAATTACTGCACAAATTGTTGCCGCCGCTAAAGCATGTAACGATGGTGAAATCGGCGATGGGCCAACGCGGCTTTCAAATGTGGTTTTCATGGGAATGGGCGAACCGCTCGCTAATTATAATCCAGTTATTCGCACCGTTAGAAATATTATTTCGCCAAACCCAGATGGACTTGGTATTGGTGCGCGGTCAGTAACGGTTTCAACAGTTGGTTTAGTTCCGGGAATTGAAAAGTTAATGAAAGAAGATATTCAAGTAACGCTCGCAATCTCACTGCACACACCTGATGATGAACTTCGCGACACTTTGGTGCCGATTAACTCTCGCTGGAAAATTAAAGAAGTTCTTATGGCTGCAGATGCATATTCGGATAACACTGGTCGTCGCTATTCCATCGAGTACGCGATGATTAGAGATATTAACGATCAAGCTTGGCGGGCGGATTTACTTGGTCGGCTATTGAAAAACCGTGATGCTCACGTCAACTTGATTCCACTAAATCCGACGCCTGGTTCTAAATGGACTGCATCTCGCAAGAAAGATGAGATGGAATTTGTCAAGATTCTGGAAGATTATGGAGTTACGGTAACGGTTCGTGATACTCGTGGCCGTGAAATTGATGGTGCGTGCGGGCAACTGGCCGCCGCTGAAAAAGTTTAATTAAGGGGTTTTATCTTTTAGGTTAAACGGGTAAATTTGGAACCATAACTAGGAAAAGGAATCGGAATGAAAACTCTAAACAATTTCATCAATGGTAAGAGCGTTCCTGCAACAAGTGGAAAAACCTCAGATCTAATTAATCCAGCCACTGGTCAAGTGTTTGCAAAGGCACCGATTTCCAGCGCGACAGATGTAGATAGCGCTATGAACGCCGCCGCAAAAGCATTTGAAGACTTTCGGGATTCCACACCAAGCGAACGACAAAAAGCGTTATTAAAAATCGCAGATGCGATTGAATCTCGTGCCGACGAGCTAGTTGCTCTTGAAAGCGAGAACACTGGAAAGCCGCTAGCGGTTACAACTTCGGAAGAGATTCCGCCGATGTTAGACCAGATTCGTTTTTTTGCCGGCGCTGCCCGAAACCTAGAAGGTCGTTCCGCCGGTGAATATATGCGCGGCATGACTTCCTTTATTCGTCGCGAACCAATCGGAGTTTGCGCGCAAGTTACGCCGTGGAATTATCCAATGATGATGGCAGTTTGGAAGTGGGCCCCAGCCATCGCTGCCGGAAATACTGTTGTATTAAAACCAAGTGATACCACTCCAGCATCAACGGTATGGATGGCTGAATTAATGTCAGAATTTTTACCTGCTGGTGTTTTTAACGTTATCTGTGGTGATCGTGATAGCGGTCGCGCACTTATCGATCATGCAATCCCGCAGATGGTTTCCATTACTGGTTCAGTAAGAGCAGGTATGGAAGTTGCCGGATCTGCAGCGAAGAATTTAAAGAAAGTTCACCTTGAACTTGGTGGCAAAGCACCAGTAGTTGTCTTCGATGATGC
>JABMMO010000022.1 GCA_013205455.1 Actinomycetota bacterium | reverse complement strand
AGAATATCCTCACCGCGAATTTGATTTATATATTAAGCTGGTTTTGAATTTGGAAAGCTTTAAAAGTAGCGCCGCGATTATAAAAAAAATACAAGCATAGTATCTAAATCTCGATCTACTTGACCGCCGCGGGAACCACCACGAAGTGCCGAATTGCGCCATACGTTAGATATTTTCTCACCTTCAATATTTTCGGCATTACTCCAAATTTCCCAGAGCAAATCTGAAATACTTAGCTTTGGATACTTTCTAAGTAAAGTTTTAGCGCGGCGAAGTAAATCATTAATCCGCTTAATCGGAGCTGCGTTTTCCCAAGGGATCGAAATTATTGGATCCGTAATTGCATCGAGAATTAGCTCTGTTGCAGAACGTAAATCACTTTCATCACGAGTCCTACTCAACTCTTGTCGGATCCGCCGGAGCGAGATTGGATCAGCACCACCAATTTCAGAGAAAAGTAGCTCTTCCATGATTGGATAATTTTCGGCGTTAATCTCAATAGCCCCTAGGGCAATTTCGGCAAGGGTCAAAAATGGTTTTACAACTGGATTATCTGCCAGTGAAAACACATCGGTATCGACTCGAGTCGGAACTCCACTTAAGGAAAGAGCTCTCCGAATCGCAGCGACCGCAGGTCCGGGCGATCTAACAATTACCGCCATCTCTGACCAAGGCACACCGTTATGTAAATGTGCGCTCCTAAATGCGTGCGCTATATATGAGGCCTCATCAGCTTGGGATTGGAGGCGTAAAACGCTGACTTCCGGACTCTCATCCTTTCTCAGAGCCGTTACATCTCTAACTGAATTTCGACCGCGGAATTTCATCGCGACTGATTTAGTGAGTTCAACAATTGCTTCACTGCTCCGATAATTTTCAAGAAGGAGAACCTCATCAGCTCCTTTTTCTTTCAAAGAGTTGAAGTAACTCTTAAGCCCCTCCGGATCAGCGCCGCGAAATCTTCCTACTGTTGAATCTGGATCAGCAAAAATTGTGAAATCTTCACTACTTAAGTATGAAAGCAATAACCGGTGTGAAATATCACTCTCCTGAAATTCATCAACCATAATCACCGAATATTTAGCCCGTAAATCAGATAACAAATTAGGATTATCTTGTAACCGTAACATTGCAGCAATAATTAATCCGCTGGGATCAATCCGTTCTTTTGCGTCAGCCGCACCTTCTTCGCGCATTGCTAAAGAATTGATATACCTATCCCAGAATTTAGCGATTGGAGACCAATAATTTTCAGAGTAAGTTTTTGCATATTCGCTAAGTTTTTCTGGATATAGGCCGCGTTCAGTTGCGCGCAATAGAACGTCACGTAACTCTTTTGCAAAACCTCGGGTGGGTAAGGCAGCTTTCAGTTCTTCCGGCCAACCACTTAAATTATCGGCAGAATCGGTAAGTAGCATCTGCTTAATATATGAATCTTGCTCTGAGCCGGAGAATAGAATTGGATCGGGTTTATCTTCCGGAGTTGCCATTCTTACAATTGAAAACGCCAAAGCATGAAATGTTCGCGCCAATGGTTCATTTGCAGTTTTAGGCGAACGGAGCGAAATCTCATCGCGAAGATAATCTGCGCGATCGCGACCAAAAGTTAAAATTAATATCGAATTTGGATCAATCCCCGCATCTATCTTTGCCAGAGCTTGCGCAATTAAGGTTTGAGTTTTCCCGGTACCTGGTCCGCCTAAGACAATTAGCGGATGCTTGCCAGAGTGCGAGATCACTTCACTCTGTTTTTCGGAATAGGAAAAGTTAAGTTCGGGCAGCGGTTTTCGAAGCAATTCCAGCTTGGGTGCTTCACTTCTGCGGTTTGTCATCAGGTCTTTATCCAACCCCATGACACCGACAAACCCGTGGGTTTAGCTAGTTAGGTTGGCTTTCTTCGCGCGAGCAGTAGCGCGAGCCCGCTCTTGGCCATCGAGCACAACCTTACGGATGCGAACTACGGCTGGCGTAACTTCAACGCATTCATCTTCGCGGCAAAATTCCAAAGCGCCTTCCATGTTGAGCTTCTTCGGCGGAATCAAGCGCTCTGATTCATCGGTGCCCGAGGCTCGCATGTTAGTAAGTTTCTTTTCCCGAACGCAGTTAACATCCATATCATCGCTACGAGAGTTTTCGCCAATAACCATTCCCTCATACACCTCATCGCCTGGCTCAACAAAGATGCTTCCGCGATCTTGTGTTCCATACAGTGCGTAAGAAGTAACTGTTCCCATACGATCAGAGACAAGTGAGCCTGTTCCACGTGTACGGATATCGCCGTGCCATGCTTCATAGCCATCAAAGACGTGGTGGAGCAAACCGGTTCCGCGAGTTTCAGTTAAGAACTCAGTTCTAAAACCAATAAGCCCACGTGATGGAACACGGTAATCAAGGCGGATCCAACCAGTGCCGTGATTAACCATCTGTTCCATGCGTCCCTT
>JABMMO010000021.1 GCA_013205455.1 Actinomycetota bacterium | reverse complement strand
CATTGCATTGAGCCAAGCATCGTGGGCTAATTGATTGATGTGAAACTCAGCATGGCGCATTCGAAGTCTAGGATGGCCGCGCGCCTCTTGATAGCTCGTTGGTCCGCCCCAATACTGCGCAAGAAACATCTTTAGCCGCTGAGCCGCACCTTTCATATCGCTCTCTGGATACATGGGACGCAAAATTGGATCCGTTGCAACGTGTGCATAGAACTGTGAGACCAAATCGGCAAAGAATTTCTCACCACCTACTTGTTCGTAAAAACTGCTCATACGTTAAGTCTAGCGATATCTTTCTTTTATTCGACATTACTTCTAATTCTTTCACTCCTTATCGAAATTACAAACAAAACAAGAACCGGAATTGCAGCAAATAAACAGAGCCAGCCATAACTCAATGTTCCGATAATGAGACCAGCTAATGCACCACCGCCCGCCCCTGATAGGTTCATGACTAAATCACTTGCGCCTTGTGAGGCTGGTTTCATCTCGTGATCTACTGATTCCGATAGTAGAGCTGAGCCTGCAATTAAAGTGCAGGACCAACCAAGCCCTAGTAAAAATAAACCTATTCCTAATTGAACTGCATCATCGGCTGCTGCAGTTCCGGCAACGATTGTTGATGCGATTAAAAGTAATACTCCAATTTGAATTATCCGTACTCGCCCAATTTTGTCACTTAATGATCCAATAATTGGCGAAAATGCATACATTCCTAAAACATGGATGCTGATTACGAACCCAATAATTCTTAATGTGACATCAACATGTTTCATATGAACCGGTGTCATAACCATTACTGAGACCATTGCAATATGACCTATCGCGATAGCCGCTATCGCAAATAGCGCGCTTGAATTCGATCGAATATGAGCGAGGGCTTCACGAGTGCTTTTCCGATGCGCGCCTAAAGTAGCTTCTAAATTCTTCTGTGCAGTTAAAAACGGATCTGGCCGCAAAAACAATTGAATCACAAGAGTGGCTAACGCAAGCGTTACTGCGGAAATCATGTACGGGCCAACCAACCTTGGTAAGCCAAATTTTTCGGCTAATCCACCAGCAGGATCCATTAAATTTGGTCCAACAACTGCACCAACAGTTGAGCCCCAAACCACAAAGGAAAGTTGTTTCGCGCTACTTTCTTTAGTCGCTAAATCAATCGCAGCAAACCGAGCTTGATATCCAGCCGCTGATGCAGATCCAACTAAAAAAGCACCAAGTAGCATGAAATAAATATTTCGTTCTGCACCACCTAATATTGCAAAACCGGAACCGATAACTCCAGATAAAAGCCCGACCGAAAGTGCAAGCCGGCGACCGCCGCGTGCCGTTAATCTAGCAAGTGGCAGCGCAAATGCAGCTGCTCCCAAAACTGAAAAAGTTTGGGCAAGACCGGCTAACGTCTCCGAATCAGTTATCGATGAAACTAAAAGTGATCCGGCTGCAACAGTTCCAGCAACCCCTAATCCATTAAGTACTTGAGCGCTTGCAAGAACTTTTACCGTTCTAGCTTGTAACGCCGAATTTAGCATTAGGGTAAACGAAGCCAAACAGCCGTATCAGTTGGCAGTTTCTCTTGATTTAACGGACCGCTAGAAAGTAATACTTCAGCGCCTTCTGGCAAGCTAACTTCTCTGCCAAAATTTACGAAGCAAGCAAAATTACCCGGACGAGTAAATGCAATAACTTTTTCACCTGCATCGATCCAAGACATTGGACCATCGCCTAATCCGTTTTCTGCTTTGCGAATTGCAAGTGCAGCACGATACATATTTAAAGTTGAAGCCTTATTTGTATCTTGCATCTCAACTGAATATGAACCCCACCAAGAAGATTGTGGTAACCAGGCTTGCTCCGGTTTCAAATCTTTATTACTTGAAAATCCAAATGCCGCCGCGGAATTACTCTGCCAAGGAAGCGGCACGCGACAACCATCTCGGCCGCGATCTTTGTAATTCGACATTCTCCAACGCGGATCGGTTAAGCGATTTTCGGGAATGTCACGAACTTCCGGAAGCGCTAACTCTTCGCCTTGATAAATGTATGCACCGCCCGGCAGAGCCAACATCAATAACGCACCAGCGCGAGCTTTCCGAGTGCCACGACCAATATCTAATTTCGCAGGATCACCTTGACGCTGCAAAGTTGTGTCTTGGGAACCAGAGCCGAGCCCTAAATCGAAACGATCTACCGAACGAACCACATCGTGGTTGTTAAATACCCATGATGCTGGCGCGCCAACTTCTTGAATGGCAGATAGCGAAGAGTCAATATTATTTTTTAAATTCTTTGCATCCCATTGTGAAGTTAAAAATTCAAAGTTAAACGAATTTGCTAATTCATCATGCCGTAAATAACGCGCGATTCGTGAGGACGGCGAAACCCACGCTTCCGCAACTGCCATTCGGTCACCTTCGTATGAATCAAATATTTTTCGCCATTCCCGATAAATCTCATGCACGCCATCTTGATCCCAAAATGGCATCACGATTGCAGCCAACATGTCGGGATTGCTTGGATCTTCTTTCGGCACATCGGGTAAACCTGGAGCTTTAACCATGCCATGCGCTACATCGATTCGGAAACCATCAACGCCACGATCTAGCCAGAACCGCAATACATCTTTTAGGTGTGATTTAACTTCTTCGTTCTCCCAATTTAAATCTGGTTGTTCAATTGCGAATAAATGTAAGTACCACTGCCCTAATTTTCCATCTGCTTCAGTAATGCGTTGCCACGCACTGCCGCCGAAAACAGCGTTCCAATTATTTGGTGGTAATTCACCATTTTTGCCTTTGCCATCTTTAAACATATAGCGCGCACGTTCTTTAGAACCCGGTACAGCT
>JABMMO010000020.1 GCA_013205455.1 Actinomycetota bacterium | reverse complement strand
CGTTCTACGCCATCTAGAGTTTTAATCTTAGAAAATTTTCCAGCATTTTGCACATGAATTTTTCCCGATATTTTGTCGGAATCGAAAGCATGTAGTGGTTGCCCAAGTTCAAGCATTACGTAATTGGTAATATCTACCACAATCGAAATCGAGCGCATCCCGCATTTTTGGATTCGGCGTTGCATCCAAACCGGTGAAGGATTATTTGGATTAACGCTCTCTAAAGTTCGCAGGAAAATTAAATCAACTCCATCTAATTCATCAATAACAACTGCGATTGGTTTACTACTTCCTTGGATCTTTAAATTACTGGGTAGCGCAGAATCGGCCGGATCTCGAAACAAAACTTTTAAAGCGCTAGCCAACTCTCGCGCAGCTCCACGAATTGAAAGTGCATATCCTCGATCTGGATTCACTGCGATATCAATAATTGGATCATCAATTCCAAGCGCTGTTATGGCATCGTCACCATTTTTCAAAGCAGAATCGTTTACAACGATGATGCCACTGTGATCTTCGCTTAAGCCAAGCTCGCGTGAAGAACAAATCATGCCATTGCTAGTCTTTCCATATGTTTCTCGAGCTGTGATTGCAAAATCTCCGGGAAGTGAAGCGCCAGGTAGCGCTACAACGACTTTATCGCCGACAACAAAATTAGTAGCGCCACAAATTACAAATCGATGTTCTTTTTCTGCACAATCCAATTCGACATACCAAATCGGTTTTTTATGATCCTGCAGCTCTTCAATTGCGATAACCGTGCCAATTACTAGTGGACCTTTTATATTTTCAGCAGCATTTTCTATCGACTCAACTTCAAAACCAACGCTAACGAATTGCTCTGCAATTGCAGCAATGTTCATGTTTTTTGGAATCTCAACGAATTCGGCGAGCCAAGATAATGGGAGCTTCATCGGGTACCCGTACCAAAAGCTTGGGAAAATCTAATATCGCCCTCAACTATGTCATGCATATCAGCAATACCGTGGCGAACCATAAGAGTTCGTTCTAGCCCCATTCCAAATGCAAAACCAGAGTATTCATCGGTATCGACGCCGCATGCTTGTAAAACTTTTGGATTAACCATGCCGCAGCCGCCCCATTCAATCCAGCGACCACGATAGAAGAAATCAACTTCAGCGCTTGGTTCAGTGAATGGAAAGAAAGATGGTCGAATTCTAGTTGTGACATCTGGGCCAAACATTTTTGCGGCAAAAAAATCAAGCGTGCCCTTCAAATGGGCCATGGTTATTCCTTTATCAATAACTAGCCCCTCAACTTGATTAAAAACCGGTGTGTGGGTGGCATCTAATTCATCAGCGCGATAAGTGCGACCTGGACAGATTACATATATTGGCGGCTTTCGATCCAACATTGTACGAATCTGAACTGGCGAAGTATGAGTTCGCATCACTAAACCTGAATCTAGCGGCTCCACAAAAAAAGTATCTTGCATGGTTCTTGCTGGATGATCAGCTGGAATATTTAGCGCATCAAAATTTAACCAACCGGATTCAAGTTCGGGACCTTCTGCAATGGTGTAACCAAGCCCGACGAATAAATCGGAAATTTCGTTGGTGAGGATTGTAAGAGGATGCAACCCGCCTACAATTCCACGTTTTGTAGGAAGTGAAACATCAACCCGTTCTGCCAATAAGATGTTGCTATCCCGCTCGCCGATTAGAAATTCTTCACGCTCTACGTATACTGCATTAACTTCAGCACGTGCTGCGCCAATCACTTTGCCAAATTCGGCTCGTTCACTCCCAGGTAAAGATCCAAGCGCTTGGTTTGCTTTCGCTAACGGCGACTTATCACCAACGTGAGCCAACCGGGCCGCTTTCAAATCATCGAGATTCCCTGCGTTTAAAAGCGCGCTGAGGGCTGCTTTCTTATCACTCTCGATAGAAGCTACGGTTAATGACACGAAGGAAGTCTACTAAGTGAGTAGCGGGAGATGCGTTATTTAATCGCGGATTAAAGCTTGGTTGCTTGCGAAACTTCGTACATCACAACGGTGGCCGCTACTGCCAAATTCAAGCTTTCGGCTCGCCCTTCCATGGGTATTGTGACTAAATTCAAATCTGCTGAAACTTCACTTGGTAGTCCACGGGCTTCATTCCCAAAAACCCAGATTGATGGTTTCTTATTCAATTTTAGTAACGCTTCCGGCAATGGAAGATCGCTATTTCCGTCCGTACCAAAGATCTGAATTCCATTCTTTTCAGCAAGTTCCTTAAGTTCCGAAATTGGAACATCTTCAAAAACTGGAATATGCCAGAGCGATCCTGCCGTTGCTCTAACAACTTTTGGCGAATAAACATCTACACATTGGTCCGAGAAAACGATGGCATTAAATCCAAATGCATCGGCAGTACGGATTACAGCGCCAGCATTGCCTGGATCTTGAATCTGCCAAAAATAGGCAATCCGAAGCGGTTGTTTTGAAATGAAATTTGGGAAATTGTGTTTGGATATATCGCAAAGAGCCAATATCCCTTGTGGTGTAACAGTATCTGCCATCGCCCGCATAACTTCATCAGAAACTTCGACAGTTTTGCCAAGGATCGCACTAGTTAAGAGATTTTCATCTTCTAGCTTCGCTCTACCTGATTCTGTTAAATATAAAGTGTCTAACTTAGGATCTCCAAAATTGATTGCTTCGCGAATTGATTGCAAACCTTCTGCAATAAATTTTGATTCAGCTTTTCGCTCTTTGACTCCCCTAGAACCTAAAAGAGCCTTCACTCGCTCAACATGCGGCGAATGAAGGCTCGTAATCATTTTAGATTAGGAAACTTTTACATTTTTACGTGCAACTTCGACCAAATTAGCAAATGCTTTTGGATCGTTAGTTGCTAGATCTGAAAGTACGCGACGGTCAACTTCCACGCCAGCGGCTTTAAGACCTTGCATGAAACGGTTATATGTCAGACCGTTTGCACGTGAAGCGGCATTAATACGAGTAATCCAAAGTTGGCGGAAATCGCCTTTTTTATCTTTACGGTCGTTGAATGCATACACCATAGAGTGCGTGACTTGCTCTTTCGCTTTTGTGAAAAGCCGGGAGCGTTGGCCACGGTAGCCACTTGCGCGTTCGAGAGTAGTACGACGCTTCTTCGCTGCATGTACACCACGTTTAACTCTTGCCATTTTATTTCTCCTCTTCTAATTTCTTAAATTTATTTCGGACCGATGATTTCGACTACTTCAAGCCCAATAGGCGTTTCGCAGAAAAAGTATTTGGTTTGCTAGCAGCCGCATCATTAGTGAGGCGACGTGTGTGGCGTGATGATTTACGCTCAAGGAGGTGACGCTTTCCGGCACGCTCGTGCATGATCTTTCCGGTACCAGTAACGCGGAAAGTCTTCTTCGCGCCACTATGTGATTTCATCTTAGGCATTTCATTCCTCCGTTTTATTTAGCTTTGAAATTTAGATCGTTTTAAAGTTGTTGCGAAGCAGCAGCTTTTTCGGCTGCTTTCTTCGCTTTCTTAGCTTCAGCTAACGCATCGCTCTTACGTTTTACCGGGCCCAGAACCATAGTCATGCTTCGTCCTTCTTGCTTTGGTGCAAATTCAACGAATGCAATTTCCACAACATCTTTTGCAAGACGTTGTAGTAATTTGTAACCTAGCTCTGGTCGACTCTGTTCTCTGCCACGGAATTGAATAGTTACCTTCACTTTGTCGCCGCCTTTTAAGAACTTTTCAATATGATTCCGTTTGGTTTCATAATCGTGGCTCTCAATATTTGGTCTCATACGCATCTCCTTAACCACAATGTGGGTCTGGTTCTGTCGAGCTTCGCGGGCTTTCTGCGCGATTTCGTATTTGTATTTTCCGAAATCCATAATTTTGCAGACAGGTGGTGTTGCCTCTGCAGCAATCTCAACGAGATCAAGTCCGATTTCTTCGGCCATCCGAAGTGCGCTATCGATATCGATAACTCCGACTTGTTCGCCAGATGCTCCAATGAGACGAACTTCCGATTCCCGGATTCGATCATTGATGCGTGGTTCAGTGCTGATAATTAATCCCTTTCATGAAAAATTTAGAGCGAATTGTTAAGCTCTTGAATTGAATGAAAGTAGTTTTGCCGCAATGCGCACATAAGTGCTCATGACCGCATAAATTCTGCGATCTTCCTTGACCAGCTCGCTCACTTAGTAGTGGCGACGAAGGTGGGAGCGGCAGCTCCACTTGGCATCGGTTTCAAGAACCGAACGAGCCAAAGGTTATCGCAAGAACCGGTAAAGCCGAAATTGAGCGTAACTACGCGCCCATTCCATGTAATCCACCATCAACGTGGATAATCTCCGCAGTTGTTTTTGGAAACCAAGGTGAAAGTAGCGCAACTACTGCTTGAGCGGCTGGCACTGGATCGGTTACATCCCAATGTAACGGCGCTCGCTCATTCCAAACTGTTTCAAAATCCGAAAAGCCTGGGATTGATTTAGCGGCCATGGTTCGAATTGGACCAGCCGCGACTAAATTCACCCGAATATTTTCACTTCCCAAATCCCGCGCTAAGTAACGCGAAGTAGATTCCAACGCAGCTTTGGCAACGCCCATCCAATCGTATTTGGGCCAGGCCACAGTTGCATCAAAATCTAAACCAACCACGCTAGCTCCAGCTTCTTTTCGAAAAAGTGGCTTTGCTGCCATGGTCAATGATTTAAATGAGAAGGCCGAAACTTGCATCGCGATTGCAACATCGCTCCACTCTGTATTTAAAAAATTTCCACCCAAAGCGCTCTCGGGTGCAAAACCAATCGAGTGGACTACCCCATCTAAATGCGGCAAATATTCGCGGACCCGATCTGGCAGCGCAGCCAAATCTTCATCGTTAGTAACATCTAATTGAATTACTGGCGCTAATTTTGGTAACCGTCCCGCAATTCTTTCAGTCAATCTATGAACCCGACCATAAGAACTTAGAATGACATTAGCGCCTTCATCTTGAGCCAAGCGTGCGATATGAAACGCAATCGAGGCGTCGGTTAGTACCCCAGTTACCAAAATATTTTTATCTTTAACAATTCCCATTATGACCCCATCCCTAATCCACCATCTACTGGCAATACTGCCCCGGTTATATAGCGAGCACCATCGGATGCCAAGAATCCGACAACGCTAGCAATTTCTGCGCCACTGGAAAATCTTCGCAGCGGCACTGCAGCTGCAATTTCATCTCTACGGTTTTGATCCAAAGTAGCGGTCATATCGGTTTCCACAAATCCGGGGGCAACCACATTCGCAGTGATACCGCGGCTACCTAATTCTTTTGCTAAAGATTTCGTCATTCCAATCAAACCAGCTTTGCTGGCCGCATAATTAACCTGACCGGCAGCGCCAATACTTCCAACTACCGAGCCAATAAAAATCATGCTGCCGCGTTTTAATTTAAGCATCGATTTGCTAGCACGCCGAGCAACTCGAAAAGACCCCATCAAATTAGCTTGAAAAACATCTTCAAAATCGGCGTCACTCATCCGTAGCACCAAGCCATCGCGGGTAATTCCAGCATTAGCGATTAAAACTTCAATCGCACCGTATTTCTCTTCAATTTCACTGAAGCCAGATTCAACGCTTTCTGTAGAAGTAACATCCATGATCACAGATTCAAAATTAGTTGGTGGATTACCAGATCTGTAGGTCACAATTACATTGTCGCCAATAGCTTTGAAATGTTCTGCGATTGCGAGCCCGATGCCACGGTTTCCGCCAGTAATTAAGACATTGCGTGACATGTGCGAAATCTACCTGTTACTCAGGCGTAAATAGGAATTTAAGGTGCGAATAGCGGGGTTGCGTCTTAGGCTGAGTGTATGAAAGTTCATCGAATCACCTCGGCACAAAGCGCGCTTAGCGATGATCTTCCGGGAAGACAAAAACGCTATTTCATTTCAATGATGATTAGGACGCTTTGTTTCATACTAACTGT
>JABMMO010000019.1 GCA_013205455.1 Actinomycetota bacterium | reverse complement strand
GTTGATAGAGGTTGGATTCAGGCTGGTAAAGATGCAAAGACCCCGCCGAAATCTGAAGCTACTGGCATAACCCAAGTAACCATAACTGCAAGATTGCGAACTAATGATTTAAATAACCGAATTCAAGGAAGTTTCTTTGCAATCCCTAACGATGGAAACTCCGAATTACAGAATTGGGATAAGTCACAGTCCGTTAAAACTTCCAATTTTTCGCTGGATTTACTGAAAGCAAGTGATCAACGCTTAACACCAAAGTTTCCTAATCCACTGCCAGAATTAACCGACGGCCCACATTTTGCCTACACTTTTCAATGGTTTTTATTTGCAGCGCTTGCGCTATTTGGCAGAGTCTTAATTTTTCGCGAAGAATTACGTGCCAACAAGTGATTGCCGAGCGTAAAGCTCCGAATAGAGTCCGCCAGCATTAACCAATTCATCATGTTTACCGCGTTCGGCGATGTTGCCGTCTTGTAAAACTAGTATCTGGTCAGCAGCGCGAACTGTTGATAGGCGATGCGCAATCACAATACTCGTTCTACCTTTTAACGCATGCGCTAAAGCTTCTTGAACTAGCGCTTCATTCTCAGAATCTAAATGCGCCGTGGCCTCATCGAGAATTACGATTCGTGGTGCTTTCAATAACAATCGCGCGATTGCCAGTCGTTGTTTTTCGCCGCCCGACAATCTATGACCGCGCTCTCCCACCACAGTATCGAACCCATTCGGCAAGGATGCAATTAATTCCCAGATCTGTGCAGCTTCACAAGCAGCGCGCATCTCACTTTCGGTGGCATCTCTTTTGGCGTAATAAAGATTTGCAGCAATGGAATCGTGAAACATATGAGCATCTTGGGTAACTACGCCGATTGCTTCCCGCAACGAAGAAATTTTTAAATCTCTAATATCACTGCCATCCACTCTAATTGCACCGCCAGTCACATCATAAAGTCGCGGAACTAGCGCACTGATTGTGGTTTTACCAGCGCCAGATGGCCCAACTAAAGCTGTGAGTGTCCCAGGCGCGCATTCGAAGGAGATCCCTTTTAAGATTTCACCGCTCTCAATAGTTTCTGGTTTTGCTACTGATTCCAGCGATGCTAACGAAATTTCATATGCTTTCGGATAAGAGAATTTAACACCCTCGAAAGAAATGCTTAGTGGTTTCTTTTCCAGCGAAATTGCTGACTCTTTATCTCGCACCATCGGTTCTAAATCCAACACTTCAAATACTCGCTCAAATGAAACTAGCGCGGTCATTACATCCACCCGTACATTTGAAAGCGCAGTCAGAGGTCCGTACAAACGAGCAAGTAATGATGTAATTGCAATTAGGGTACCAACAGTCACAGCGCCATTGATGGCTAAATGTCCCCCAATTCCATAAGCGAAAGCTGTTGCCACAGCAGCAATTGAAGTTAGTGCAATAAAAAAGATTCGATTTAAAAGTGCGATGCTAATCCCAATATTTGCTACTTTTCTCGCGCGGCTGGAAAAGTGCTCCCGCTCTGCAATCGGATCGCCGTAAAGCGATACCAGTAGCGCTCCAGAAACGTTAAATCGCTCGGTCATGGTCGATGACATTTCTGCGTTTAAATTAAATGATTCTCGTGTGTATTTCTGTAGTTTCTTACCAACCCATTTTGTAGGAATTAAGAATATCGGTAGCAATACCAACGAGACGATTGTTATTTGCCACGAAAGAATTAGCATTGTGACGGTAACTAATACCAGACTCAGCACATTACTAATTACGCCGGAGAGCGTTGCGGTAAATGCTTGCTGCGCACCAATTACATCGGAATTAATTCGCGAAATCAGCGCTCCAGTTTGAGTTCGAGTGAAAAATGCAATGGACTGCCGTTGTACATGTTGGAATACTTGAGTTCGCAAATCATAAATTAACCATTCTCCGATACGAGCAGAAAACCACCGACCAGCCATACTCAACAGCGCATCAAAAATTGCGAGCACTCCGACTGCTATCGCTAATTTTGTAACTAAATTAGCATCACCTGGAATAACACCTTCATCAATTAATCGCCGCAACAGCAGCGGGGTCGCGACCACCAAGAACGCATCTAGTACAACAGTTATTAAGTAAATAACGAGTGAAGTTTTATATG
>JABMMO010000018.1 GCA_013205455.1 Actinomycetota bacterium | reverse complement strand
GTAAGGGGTTTTGGTTGGGGTAATAAACGCTCCAATTGTAAATACTAATCCTTGCCAAATCAGGAAGGCTGGGTTCTTAGTAATTAGCGTAATTGCAAGCACTAGTGTTGTTAAGAGCGCACCAAACCTTGGTCCGCGTGCATCAATAAGTTTTGAATCTAAATTATTATTTGTTGTAGTAATTTTTAAGTCTGACATTTTTTCTCCTATAGTCGTTGGGTTAATTAAGAAGTATTGCGAGATTTCTTAATTAGCCACGACAGTACGAACCATTTAAACGGCCAAAATCAATCAAACGCCGTTTAGTGAAAAACAATGGTTCGAAGGAAAGCATCTACGAATTTTAGACTTGCTAATAAATAAACGCGAGTTGCGAATTACTTGCAGTTAACCAATTACAGAAAGAGCTTTAATAACGTCGTCACGCTTGGGTGCGCCAACAGCGCGGCCAACTTCAACTCCGCGGCCATCCAGAATCAAAGTTGTGGGTGTAGATCGAATATCGAGTTTTCGCACTAATTCCAGATGTGACTCTGCGTCGATTTCAATATGGGCTACATCCGAAAGATCAGCAACAACATCTGTTAAGAGCGCACGGGTTGCCCGGCATGGTGAGCAAAATGCTGAGGAGAATTGAACCAAGGTAGCTCGACTACCAAGTTCGCTTCCGAGTAAATCAACGCTCAAACTTTCACCACTCTTAGATTTCGCAGCCCGTCGGCTATTAATACGGCCGCGCGAGTTTTGATACCAAAATCCATATGCGCTTGCTATTGCGAGCACAAAAAGAAGTGGAGCAAAAGTTTTCACGAGAGTAGTCTGCCACCTGTGGCACGCATCCTTCTCCTCACAAATACGCTGGGAGCCAGCGCTGAGGTATTGCCTGCTCTCGCGCTATTGCAACATCAAGTGCGGATATTGCCTGCCGAAGGTTCAGTATTAGTTGATGTCCCCGAAGTTGATTGCGTATTTTTAGATGCACGCCGCGAACTTCCCGCCGCAAAAGCTTTAACTTACTTATTAACTTCAACCGGAATCGGTTGTCCAGTAATTGTCATCGCAACTGAAGGTGGCCTATCTGCAATGAGCGCCGAGTGGGGCGTCGATGATGTAATTCTTGATACTGCAGGGCCCGCGGAAGTTGAAGCGCGAATTCGAATTGCAATCGGAAAAATCGAAGCCCAACGAATTGCGGCTGATCCAACTTCAGGTGAGATTCGAAGTGGTGAAGTTGTAATTGATGAACGGAGTTACACTGCAAAAATTCGCGGAAACTCATTGGATCTAACTTTTAAAGAGTTTGAGCTACTTAAATATTTAGCGCAACATCCCGGTCGCGTCTTTACGCGTTCCCAACTTCTCCAAGAAATCTGGGGCTACGACTATTTCGGTGGCACTCGCACAGTTGATGTTCATATCCGTCGCTTGCGTTCAAAGCTTGGTCCAGAATTCGAAGCGATTATTGGAACAGTTCGAAATGTCGGCTACCGATTTACCATAAACGGCAAGGAAACTTCGCTCTCTGAGCAGAACTCGTGAAGTTACTCGAACATCTCGGCACCACTACCCAAGAAAAAGTTTTAGCGCTAATTGCTGATGCAACAAAGCAAGATGGAATTCCTCCGGTAGCTGAACACGTTTTGTTGCACTTACGTTATGGTGGCGATAAAGCCGCTCGCCATTTAATTATGGAATCAGGCGAAGAAGTTATTGGCTACGCCCATATAGATCTAACAGATGAAATTGAGGGCCCAAGTGCGGAATTGGTTATTCATCCTAAGCATCGCAATCAGAAACTTGGCAGTCAACTTTTAGCGGAAGTTATCAAAATTGCCGGCGCCCGGCTGCGCTTGTGGTCACATGGAGATTCAGTTAACGCCCAAAAAATGGCAGAAAACAGAGGTTTCAAACGAGTTCGCACCATTATTCAGATGCGCCGTTCACTAAATGACCCAATCGCTGACATCAATAACAGTATTGAAATTAGAAATTTCTTAAACGGAATCGATAATGATGAATGGATCGCGCTAAACAATCGAATTTTCAATGACCATCCAGAGCAATCGAGTTGGAGTAATCGCGATTTGGATATCCGAATTCGTGAAGATTGGTTCGACGACAAAGGATTTTTAGTTGCGACCGAAAACGGCAAGATGGTGGCATTCTGTTGGACTAAGATCCATGGTGGTCATTCACATAAACATGCGGATCATGAAGAAACCCATGCTCACGATCCAATTGGAGAAATTTATATCATGGGAGTCGATCCAGATTATTCTGGTCGTGGATTTGGTGGCGCAATCACAATTGCTGGGTTGCAACATATGCGCTATCAAGGAATTTTCTCGGCGATGCTCTACGTTGAATCTCAAAACGAGAGCGCGCTAAAACTTTATCGAGGGCTCGGTTTTACTGAGTGG
>JABMMO010000017.1 GCA_013205455.1 Actinomycetota bacterium | reverse complement strand
ATGGGCCACTCCATGGGTATGGGTGGGATGCTCTCCGACTCTGAAATTAAAACCTTAGAATCGGCAACCGGTAAAAACTTCGACATACTTTTTCTAAATGGCATGATTGCACATCATGAAGGTGCCATTCATATGGCGATCATGGTTAAAGACAGTGCTAACGCTGATGTTAAAGCTCTGGGTGAATCGATAACTAAATCGCAAGCCACCCAAATCCTCGTCATGAAAGAAATGCTTAAGAACTTATAGCTCTAAGCTAATTTGTAACCAGCATCTACTATTGCTTTTTCAATACTTGCTGCGGCAATTTCGGCTGTTGAAGTAATTACCGCATTTGCGCTCTCTGCGCTGGCTACTACCTCAGTTACGCCGTCAATTTTCTTTAATTCTGCGGTGACTCGGCCTTCACAATGACCACAAGTCATCCCTTTTATCGAAATAGTTGTACTAGACAATTTGCCCTCCAGTTATTCGTATTAATAGAACTATATAACATTTAGTTGTATCCTCGCACCATCATGAGTAAATCCAAAATTTTTGAATGGTTAGGCGTAGTTACTGCCATTTTTTATTCCATGTTAGTTGCGTTAAATATTGGTGCAGAGTTTGCCGGTTTTACCCTGCTCTTAATTTCATCAGCACTGATAGGAATTTGGGCCTACCTAGGAAAACATAAAGGAATATTGTTTTTGCAATTTTTTTATGCCACTGCAGGCATTATTGGAATGGTCCGCTGGTTCTAGTCTATTTCGACTCAGTCAAATCTTTAACGAACCAAAGTTTTTGCTAATGCAATTTTTATGAATGGATAAGCTTTTCGAGAATTCTCCGTTCAAGTGGATATTCCTTAGGTTCAAGGTCACCTTTTTCCAGCCACCACTTGAAATAGATTTCCAACATACTCTCTAGGTTGTGCTTTGACACAAATCCAATTGTTTCTTTAATCTTTTCAGAACCTAGGTAGCCATTATTTTCTGGAAATGGGAATGTAACATTTCGCAGATCGAAATTAGCAACATCTAGCGCAAAATCATCTGGGTTGTAGGGCAATAAGTTTGCTTCTTTCTTGCAAACTTTTGCAGCTAACTCCACAAAGCCTCGGCTAGTTGTAGCTTGTTTGGTAGCAATATTAAATGCCTGCTTATCCACTTTTTTACCTGCGTTTATTATCGCAACAATTGCATCGGCTACATCCCCAGCGTATACAAATGAATGTATAGATTTTCCACCATTTCCAAGCAGAATTGGTAGCCCCTTTAAGAGGCGACTAAATGCAAAAGATTCGCGATCTTCATAATTATCCGGGCCAAGAACGAACGGTAAGCGACAGGCAGTTGTAGCGAAGAAACCCTTATTGCTAAATTCTTGAAGAAGCGCCTCGGATCGATTCTTTTCTCTTGCATAATCTGCAAATGGGTGCGGTGGTCCTTTAGGAAAATCTTCAGTTATCGGAAAAATATTGCTGGAAGAGTAAACGGCGCCGGTAGAGATGAATATATATTTTTCAATTTTATTAGCGAAAAAATTTCCAGCCTCTTCAACCCAGGCTGAGGCATATGCCGAAAAATCGATAACCACATCAAATTTAGAGTTAGCGAATTGTTCCAAAGCGCCAGGTTGCGAACGGTCGCAGATAACATTTGTTGCGCCAATGTTCTCTTCTCTAGTGCCACGATTAGCGATAGTTACATCTGCACCTTCTTCCAATAAAGCTTTTAATACATATCGACCCATAAACCTGGTGCCACCAAAGAGCAGTACTTTCATCCGAAACTCATTTCGCTAGTGAGTGTTACTTAATTACTTTATTGTAAACAGTTGACTGCATCATAAGCAACTATATAAACTTCACAATTGTGGACCTAATCAATTCAATTGAAACTTTTGAAGCCAGAGTTCCACTCCCCGCTCCACTTGCTGTGGGATCAGCTCGGATTACACATCGCACTTATTCAGTTGTAAAAATTACCACCTCCGATGGAATCGTTGGCGTCGGTTATTGCTATAGCCGTGGACTTCCAATGGCAAAGATTATTGATGATGTGATGACGCCAGTTGCGATTGGGCAAACTGCGGAATCACCAGAAGAAATACGCAAATTAATTCTTGGATTTAATTGGCAATCTGCCGAACATGGATCAGTAACCTCTGCAGCAAGTGCTGTCGATATCGCACTTCACGATATCGCTGGAAAACGAGCGGGTAAAAGTGTCGCAGCAATGTTGGGGGCAACCGTTAGTGAAGTTCCAATTTATTCTGTTATTGGCTATCACTATGGAAAAGACGAATCTGGGTTGAGCGAAGAGATTGATTACGCGCTCAGTCGCGGTATAAATTCTTTTAAAATTGTGATGGGAGCAGACACTCCTGAACGAGATGCAAATCGACTTAAGGTACTTAGAGAAAAAGTTGGCGATAAGCCTTTGGTTGCACTTGACGCATTTCGAACTCTTAAGACTTTGGATAACGCCATCAAGCGAGTAAACCTAATAAAAGAGTATGGCGTCGCATTTGTGGAAGATCCTTTTCTTGAATCCGAAGGCGTGGCTGCTATCGCACTCCGGGAAGCAACTGGCGTACCAGTTTCATTT
>JABMMO010000016.1 GCA_013205455.1 Actinomycetota bacterium | reverse complement strand
CAGAAAACTAAATCGTAACCACCAGACTTAATTGTTTCGGCTAATACTTTTGAGGTAGCGAGCGCATCCGAACCTGCCAGTGCGCTATCCGAAATTAAAGTGGCATCATGTGCGCCCATTGATAAACCTTTGCGAATTGCTTCAGTCGCGCGATCAGGTCCCATAGAAATTAAAGTTATAGTGTGAGTCGGCGTTTCGCTGCCTTCGTTTAGTGGCTCAACAATTCTTAGCGCCTCTTCAATGGCATATTCATCAAGGTCGTTCAGTACCGCATCGACGCCGGCGCGATCTAAGAGCCCGTTTACCAACTTTTTTTCAGCCCACGAATCCGGGACTTGCTTAACGCATACGGCAATCTTCATTCCGCCATATTACTTATTGGTACACCCTGTTAATCACCGAAATACCCATGATTCATTGATAGTTAGGCGACATTTAACCTAAACCTTAGGCTTACAGTTCAAAGGTCATTCATCATCATGGTGTGAAAGTAGCCATTGTCACAGAGTCGTTTCTGCCAGATGTAAATGGCGTCACAAACTCAGTACTTCGAGTCCTTGATTTTCTACACGAAAACGGCCACCAAGCTATTGTGATCGCTCCCGAGAATAATAAAGGGATTAAAGAATATCTGGGATTTAAAATTATAAGAACTACAAGTTTGCGGATTAACCAGATGATTCCGATAGCCATTCCAGAACGAACAATAGAACCATTACTTGAAGGGTTCTCGCCTGATGTTATTCACTTGGCCTCACCAATAATCTTAGGAAGTTATGTAACTAAGATTGCGAAAAAGATGGGAATTCCTACCGTCTCCATCTACCAAACCGACATTGCCGGCTTTGCAAAACAATACAAACTTTCAATTGCGCATAATTCGCTCCGCAAGTGGGTTGCAAATATTCATGCCCAGACTGATCGCACTTTGGTGCCTTCTACATGGTCACTTAAGCAACTGGAGGCTGAAGGTGTAAGCAATGCCAGAATTTGGCAGCGCGGTGTTAATTTGGAGAAATTTAATCCAGCACACCGAAGTGAAACACTCCGACATCAACTCGGTGGTAGTCATAAAAGTTTAGTTGGTTACATCGGAAGAATTGCACCTGAAAAAGGTCTAGAAAACTTAATAGCGCTTAACAATCGAAAAGATATCCAACTTGTAATTGTCGGTGATGGTCCATCACGAGAGAAATATGTTAAATATTTAAATAACGCCATTTTCTTAGGTTTCAAAGAGAATCAAGAACTTTCTAGTATTTACGCTTCGCTAGATCTATTTATCCACACTGGTAGGTATGAAACGTTTTGCCAATCAGTACAGGAAGCGCTTTCAAGTGGCATCCCGGTAATTGCGCCTGAATCTGGTGGCCCTTTAGATCTAATAACACATTTGGTTTCTGGATATCTTATAGATACTGAAGATTGCAACACTTTAAATTATGCAGTAGACCATTTCTTACATGAATCAGATCGAAAAAGTATGGCCAATATCGCTAGAACTTCCGTATTAGGGCGAAGTTGGAGCGCGATAAATAACCAACTTATTTCTCATTATAAAGATGTCCAATTAATCGCTAAAAACGTAAGGGGTGCGGCATGAATATCGTGCATATTGCGAACTTTTATGGTCCAAAATCCGGTGGCATCAGAACCACGCTCCATCATTTAGGCAAGGAATACAGCAAGAACGGCCATTCCTTTACCTATATAGTCCCGGGAATCTCGCTATTCAGCGAAGTAACCCCTTTTGGTTTGAGGATTACAGTGCCTAGTTTGCCATTACCATTTTCTGGCGGATATAGAATTATCAAAAGCAATAAACAGATTAAAAAATATTTAACTCTTCTTAAACCCGACAGAATTGAAATCTCAGATCGATTCACTTTGCTTAGCATCGGCAAGTGGGCAAAGAATCGAAAAATTCCCTCACTTGTTTTTAGTCATGAAACATTAGAAGGACTAAGTGGAGCTTTAATCCCAAGACTTCCTTTTAGATCGAAACTAGTAAATTGGCACAATACTAGGTTGGCTTCTAGTTTTGACAATGTGGTTGCTACAACAGATTTTGCAGCAACAGAATTCATAAAATTGGATACTAAAAATTTAGCAAAAATCGCACTTGGAGTAGACCTTGAAAATTTCCATCCCCTTAAGCGAAGTACTGAAATCCATAATAAATATGGAAAGGGTTCAAAGTGCTTAATTGTGCATTGTGGTCGACTTTCTCCAGAAAAGAACCCTGAATTATCGCTAGCTGCGCTAAAAGAATTGGTTTCGCGCAATATTGATGCACGACTAGTTTTCATAGGAATGGGTCCACAATGGAAGAAATTGAAAACTTTAGCAGAGGGCTATCCCGTAGATTTTCTTGGTTTCATTGCCAATCCAGAGTTAATCGCAGAAATTCTAGCTTCGGCAGATGTAACGCTCGCACCGGGTCCAATTGAAACTTTTTGTTTAGCTGCTTTGGAATCAATCTCAGCCGGTACACCAGTTGTAGCATCAAATACCAGCGCGGTGGGTGAAGTACTTAATGCTAGCGGTGTAGAACCTGCAGGATTTGTAGCGAGAAATAGCGCAGTTGATTTTGCGGATGCAATTCTTAGAGTTTTATCACATGAGCAGATGCGCATCTTTGCTAGAACTCAAGCAGAGAATTTCTCCTGGGAAACTACCGTTAAAAAAATCCTAGAGTTGCAATCCGATTCAAAATTTGGAGATTTTGAAAAGAATGAGCGGTCTATCGCTTGAAAACCGCTACTCAAGAACTCCGTTTCGCAGTATTAGGAGATAGCGCTGCATTCGGAATTGGTGATTACGATGTCAATGGAAACCCACGCGGGTGGGCTCATTATTTATCTAACGCATTTGCTAGCCCAATACAATATTTGAATGTTTCGCGACCAGGGGCTAAATCATTGGAAGTTCGCGATATTCAGTTTCCAAAAATTAGAGATTTCAAACCAAATATTTGTGGATTAATTGTCGGCGGAAACGACATTTTACGGAATGATTTCAACCCAAATAGAATTTACGCGAATTTAAAATCTACAATTATTGAGCTGCAAAAAATCAATAGTGAAATTTTAATGCTTGAGTTACACGACCCAACCAAATTGTTAAAGTTACCAAAAATTCTTGAACATATTCTAACTAAGAGGGTAAATAACCTTAACGAAGTTATTTATCAATTGAACGAGGAGTTCAATATAGTGCTTTTAAAAACTCGAAGTTTACCTGATATTTACAGTAAATCACTTTGGCATATCGATCGCATGCATCCTGGAACTAAAGGGCACCAAGTTTTGGCTTTAAGTTTTCGAGATCTGCTTCTTTTAAATGGCTGGAAATTTAGGGAGATTGAATTTGACCAACCAATTCAAATGTCATCATCCGAGAAAAGAAATTGGATGCTCCGGAATGGTTTACCTTGGTTCTTTAAGAGAAGTTTCGATTTATTCCCAGCAATAGCATTTCTAATCTCAATGGAGTTGATTGGAAATCTATTAAGTAGCATGAAATCTTTAATCTCACGCTCATAATTGACGGCAGATACTCGTAAGTAATCGGTTCGTTACCCTAAACTCACGCCCGTGCTAGCAATCGTGGCTCCAGGTCAAGGAGCGCAAACTCCAGGTTTTCTCAACCCTTGGGTAGAGAGCGCTCGAGTTCGCGACCTCTTGGAATGGTGGTCTGCAGTAGCGCAAGTTGATCTAATTCGATTAGGCACGGTTGCGGAGGCGGATGAAATTAAAGATACCGCTAACGCGCAACCGCTAATTGTTGCAGCTGGATTAGTCGGGGCGCTTTCACTTTTCCCCCACCCCTCTGATGCCTTTAATAAAGTAGGAGTAACGGCCGGACATTCAGTTGGAGAATTAACTGCCGCTGCTGGAGCTAGAGCGATTACTGCAGAGAGCGCCATGGTTTTAGTACGTGAGCGCGGCAAAGAGATGGCAAAAGCTTCGGCGATTACTCCGACTGGGATGTCGGCAATTTTAGGTGGCGAGCGCGCAGCAGTACTTTCCGCAATATCAACGCTAGGACTTACCGCCGCTAACGATAACGGTGCTGGCCAAATTGTTGCGGCTGGTGACTTATCCGCGTTAGCAAAATTAGCTGAAAACCCACCTGAAGGTGCCCGCGTCCGAGCGCTTTCGGTTGCTGGCGCGTTTCATACTTTTTATATGCAACCCGCAGTTGATCGATTAAAACTGCTTGCTAAATCAGTCACCGTTAGAGACCCAAGAACTAAATTACTTTCCAATAAAGATGGCGCAGTTCTCCATCACGGTCGCGAAGCTTTAGATCGAATCGTTGGTCAAATCTCTAACCCAGTTCGTTGGGATCTTTGCATGAAAACCATGGTGGACTTAGGCGTTACTGCGGTAATTGAAGTTCCACCTGCAGGAACTTTAGTTGGACTAATTAAGCGCGCAATGCCGGATGTTGAAACTTTGGCGCTAAAAACTCCAGAAGATATCCCAGCCGCGATGGATTTAATTGCGCGCCATGGCAAGCCTTCTCCAATAGATAACCAACCAACCTGGCGATTAGTTATTGCGCCATTTAGTGGAACTTTTAAAGTCACTGATATGGAACTTGGTGGAAACCTAAAAGCAGGCACTGTTGTGGGTTATGTCGAGAATCGTCGTGAAAAAGT
>JABMMO010000015.1 GCA_013205455.1 Actinomycetota bacterium | reverse complement strand
TACTAGTTGATTCCGATGTACCAGTAAGAAAAAGTGAGTCGATAAAAAATGCGCCAACCAGAGATGGCGTAATTGTTACAACTTCAAGTCTTGAGTTTGGCTTTATTAACGATGTCATAAAAGTTGTATTAATCACTGATAAAGATATTTCAGGGCATCGAAACACCACAGGAGATGGTGCAAAAATGCCATCACGCCGCAAGAAAACCATTGATCCATTAGAGCTAAAAGCGAGCGATTATGTTGTACATGAACAACATGGCGTTGGTAGATATATCGAACTAGTTAAGCGAGATTTCGGTGGCGCAATTCGTGAATATTTAGTAATTGAATACGCATCTTCCAAGCGCGGCCAACCGGGTGATCGCATTTATGTTCCGACCGATGGCCTTGAACAAGTAACAAGATATGTCGGCGGTGAAGCGCCAGCGGTACACCGAATCGGCGGGTCCGATTGGATAAAAGCAAAATCTCGAGCACGGAAAGCGGTAAAGGAAATAGCTGGTGAATTAATTCGACTTTATGCTGCGCGTACCAGCGCGCCAGGTTTTGCTTTTTCAGCCGATACGCCATGGCAACGCGAGTTAGAAGATGCATTTGTATATGTGGAAACTCCAGATCAACTTTCCACTATTAATGAAGTTAAACGCGATATGGAGCGGCCATATCCGATGGATCGAGTTGTTTGTGGCGATGTTGGTTATGGCAAAACTGAAATTGCAGTGCGCGCTGCATTTAAAGCGGTGCAAGACGGTAAGCAAGTAGCAGTATTGGTTCCAACTACGCTCTTAGTGCAACAACACCTCGCTACTTTTACCGATAGATACACTGGATTTCCGATTAAAGTCGCAGGTTTATCTCGATTTAACTCAACTAAAGAAAATAAGGAAATTCTCGATGGGTTAGCCCACGGCTCGATTGATATTGTGATCGGCACTCATCGATTACTTTCACAGGATGTAGTTATTAGGGATCTTGGTTTAGTAATTGTTGATGAGGAACAACGTTTCGGCGTAGAACATAAAGAGAGTCTAAAGAAAATGCGGACCTCGGTAGATGTGCTCTCCATGTCTGCTACGCCAATTCCACGAACTTTGGAAATGGCGATTACTGGAATTCGAGAAATGTCCACAATTGCAACGCCACCGGAAGAACGTCATCCCGTACTTACCTATGTGGGCCCGCAAGATGATAAGCAAGTAACTGCAGCAATCCATCGCGAATTGCTTCGGGACGGCCAAATTTTCTATATTCACAACCGAGTCGAGAGCATTGATATCGCAGCGGCAAAGTTGCGAACTTTGGTCCCAGAAGCTCGAATTGCAATTGCGCATGGCCAGATGAATGAAACTGCGTTGGAAGAAGTAATCCTAGCTTTTTGGAACCGTGAGTTCGATATTTTAGTTTGCACCACAATTATTGAAAACGGAATTGATGTTGCTAATGCAAATACCTTATTAGTTGAACGTGCTGATTTATTTGGCCTCTCTCAGCTACATCAAATTCGTGGTCGAGTTGGCCGAAGTCGAGAGCGCGCATATGCCTACTTTTTATACCCAGCAGATAAACCGCTAACTGAACTTGCGCTCGATCGATTAACCACGATCTCAACACACACTGATTTAGGTTCTGGAATGCAAGTTGCTTTAAAAGATTTAGAAATTCGTGGCGCCGGAAATTTACTCGGCGGTGAACAGAGCGGACATATTGCGGATGTTGGCTTTGATTTATATATGCGGATGGTTGGCGAAGCGGTTAATGAATATAAAACTGGTTACTTTGAAGAGACGCCTCGCCTAAAAGAATGTCGGATAGAACTTCCAGTTACTGCACATTTGCCGCACGATTACATTCCAGGTGAACGGTTACGCCTCGACATATATCGGCGCCTGGCTGATGCGCAACAAGAGCGCGATATCGATGCGATTCGCGAAGAGATGGTGGATCGCTTTGGTGAGCCAACCAGCGTGGTTAACGTTTTACTGAAAGTAGCTGCGCTACGAGTTATGGCTAAGAACCTTGGCATTACTGAAGTAATCCTCCAAGGAAATTATCTTCGGATTGGCGAAGTTCTACTCCCCGAATCCACACAACTACGGATGCAGCGTCTCTATCCGGGCACGCTTATTAAAAGCGCAATAAAAGTAATCTTGATTGCCCGGCCAAAAGCCCCGTTAAACCTGCAATCTGGACGCTCATCCATAGCCGATTCTTCAGAAAGTGAAGAGATACGGAATACTGAACTCCTTACCTGGGCGATGCAGGCAATTACTTCGACTAAATGAAAGTGAGTTCTTCGTGAAAAAATTTATGGCGATTGCGCTAATTGTGGCTAGCGGTCTATTCCTAGCTGGCTGCTCAAATATGAGTTCGGCCGCAACTGTCGGCGGCACTGATATTTCGATGAAGATGGTTGAAGATAGCATCGCAGAGATCTTGGCAGAGCGCGCGAAGACTGATACTTCCCAGATGCAATTAGAGACTGGCGATGCGTTAAACCGAAGCCAATTACAATTTTTTATCACTAACAAAATTATTGAAGAAGTAGCAATTGAAAGCAATATTAAAATTACCCAAGCAGAAATAGATGCTTACCGAATCAAAATTCTTGGCCAAGTTGGTGGCGAACCTGCGCTACCAAACGTTTTAGTTAATGCAACGCTGGCACCTTCGAACTTGGTTGATATTTTCCGCCGCGATTTAATCGTGGCAAAACTATCCCAAGCCGCAACTAACTCTGGGCTTTCTGAAGCGGACGCTGGAACTGCAATTCAACAATTAGTTACTGAAAAAGCTAAAGCGTTGAAAATTGTGATTAATCCAAAGTTTGGTAAATGGAACGATTTAACTGCACAAATAGAAGCAGCAGATGCTACAAACGGCGCTGTAACCCCTTAATAGATTTAAATATCCCGTATGAATACTGATGAGCTAAAACGCTTAGCAGAAGTAATGGATCGCCTCCGTTCACCCGGAGGTTGTCCGTGGGATGCCGAACAAACTCACGAAAGCCTACTCAAATATTTATTAGAAGAGTCTTACGAATATATTGAGGCGGTCGAGAGCGGGGATCGCGAGGCAATTAAAGAAGAGCTCGGCGACTTGCTATTGCAAGTTTATTTTCATTCGCGAATTGCTGAGGAAGATCCGACCCAGCCTTTCTCTATAAATGATGTTGCTGCGAGCGTTACAAAGAAATTGATTAGCCGGCATCCGCATGTATTTGGTGATGTTGTTGCTAATACCAGCGCAGAAGTTAAACAAAATTGGGACCAAATTAAAAATGCAGAAAAAGGTCGTACTTCACCGATTGATGGCGTCCCGCTTGGTCAACCAGCGCTGCAATTAGCCGCAAAACTATTACACCGAGCTGAAAAGAATAAATTAGCTAGACCAAATACCAATCTTGCTAATTCAACAATGGCAGATTCAAAAGATTTAGAAAGTGATTTAGGGGAAGCGCTTTTTACATTCACAGCATGGGCAGTTGAAAATGGAATTGACCCAGAGGCAGCGCTCCGAAAAGTCGCGCTGAAGTACGCAGAAAAAATAGCGAGCGAAAAGACCCTGTAGACTTAGCAAATAATTTACAAGCTCGCAGACTTCAAATTGGGAGGTTACCGTGGCAGCGATAGAGATAATTGGCGCAAGAGAAATTCTAGATTCCCGTGGAAACCCAACGGTTGAAGTAGAAGTAATTTTAGAAGATGGCACTAACGCCCGAGCCGCAGTCCCAAGCGGCGCATCTACCGGCGCATTCGAAGCCGCAGAACTTCGCGATGGCGGCGCTCGATATTTAGGCAAAGGCGTAGAGAAAGCCGTTAACTTTGTTATCGATGAAATTGGACCCAACCTTGAAGGTTTAGAAGCGCAAGATCAACGCGCAATCGATCAGATCATGATTGATTTAGATGGCACCCCTAATAAATCTCGGCTTGGCGCAAATGCAATTCTTGGTGTATCGCTTGCGGTTGCAAAAGCCGCCGCCGAAAGTTCGGACCTCTCGTTCTTCCGCTACATCGGCGGACCAAATGCATCAATGTTGCCAGTACCGATGATGAATATTCTTAACGGTGGTTCACATGCTGACACCAACGTGGATATCCAAGAATTTATGATTGCACCGATTGGTGCGCCAACATTTAAAGAATCACTCCGTTGGGGCGCTGAGATTTATCACAACTTAAAAGCTGTTTTAAAAAAGCGTGGCCTCGCAACCAGTATTGGCGATGAAGGTGGCTTTGCGCCAAACCTAGATAGCAATCGTTCGGCGCTAGATTTGATTTTAGAAGCTATTGAAAAAGCGGGCTTTAAGCCAGGCAAAGATATTGCGCTAGCTATGGATGTCGCCGCCACCGAATTTCATAGCGATGGTAAATACGCATTCGAAGGGAAAAAATTATCGGCGGCAGAGATGATTGCTTACTACAAAAGTTTAGTTGACTCTTATCCGCTAGTTTCTATCGAAGATCCACTATCTGAAGATGATTGGGATGGATGGGCCGATATTACGAAGGAACTCGGTAGTCGAGTACAGATAGTTGGCGATGATTTATTTGTGACAAATCCACTTCGACTTGCGCGTGGAATTGCCGCAGATACCGCAAATGCGCTTTTAGTGAAAGTAAATCAAATCGGGACTCTTACCGAAACGCTAGATGCGGTTGCAATGGCGCATCGCGCTGGGTATCGCACCATGATGAGCCATCGATCTGGTGAAACCGAAGACACCACAATTGCAGATTTAGCAGTCGCAGCAGAATGTGGCCAAATTAAAACTGGTGCACCAGCTCGTAGCGAGCGAGTTGCTAAATACAATCAATTACTTCGCATCGAAGAGGAACTTGGCGAAAGTGCTCGTTACAACGGGCGCGGCGCATTTCCGCGATTCTCTAATTAAGAATTAACCTTTTGTTATGAAGAAGCAACGATTAAAACGGCCGCATTTACTTCTCGGCTCGTTTCTGACTGAAAAAGGAATTTCGGGGCGCTTACTTGTTCTCTTCTTGGTCGTATTTGCGATGGCAATAACGCTAGCGCCACCTACCCGACATTATTTTGCACAGCGCGCCCAAATTAGCGCGTTGCAAGCCGATGTTGCAGATAACCAGAAGAAATTGAGTGATGCGCTAGTGGAATTACAACTCTGGCGCGATCCCAATTACGTTAAATCACAAGCTCGCGAACGATTGCATTTTGTGATGCCAGGCGAACGCCAATACATAGTAATTGGCACTAATCAATCAGTATCAACTGATGCAAATACTGCAGCTCCGGTAAGTGAAAAATTCCCCCTCGGAATTCCTTGGTATGCCCGCGTTATCTCTTCGATAACTTCGGTCGGAGCTACAAATCCGTGAGCGATAAACCAAGCCAAACCGATTTAGCGGCAATCGAGATCCAACTACAGCGCACCCCAAGAGATGTGCACGGCATTGCACATAGATGCGCGTGCGGTTCACCAGATGTGGTTGAAACGCCACCTCGGCTAAGCGATGACACCCCCTTTCCAACTTTTTTCTACGCAACTTGTCCAAAACTTACCGGCGCAATTTCTACTTTAGAATCTAGCGGTTTAATGGCAGAAATGAATCTTCGATTAGAGAGCGATCCCGAACTTTCCGGAGAATATGCGGCAGCACATCTAGAATATTTAGCAGCTCGCGCAGCGCTTGGTATTGAAGTTCCAGAGTTAGAAAATATCTCGGCTGGTGGTATGCCCGACCGCGTTAAATGTTTGCACTCCTTAGTTGCACATTCACTTGCAGCTGGACCTGGCGTTAATCCACTTGGCGATGAAGCGTTAGCAAAGTTACCTAAATGGTGGCTTAACGGTACTTGTATCGAAGTTGCCACAAAATGACTCGAGTCGCAGCCATTGATTGTGGCACCAATTCAATTCGACTTTTAATTGCTGACATTGATAATGGAAATTTTCGTGAAGTTTCGCGCACTATGGAGATTGTCCGCCTTGGCCAAGGCGTTGATAAAACGAAATCATTTCATCCAGATGCAATCGAGCGGACACTTGCTGCTGTGCAACTATTCGGCGCTGAAATTTCAAAACGTGGCGCTACGAAAATTCGCTTTTGTGCTACCAGCGCGACCCGCGACGCCACCAACCGCGATTTATTTATTGATGGAGTTGAATCAATTCTTGGCATCAAACCAGAAGTAATTCCGGGTGAAGAAGAAGCTGCGCTCTCATTTATCGGAGCAACAAAGGAACTTGCACTTTCTGATGGCCCGTTCTTAGTTGTAGATATCGGCGGCGGATCAACCGAATTTGTGTATGGAACCGAAAAAGTTGAATTTGCTAAAAGTGTAAATATCGGATGTGTCCGAATGTCCGAGCGACATTTCACATCAGCGCCTCCGACCCCAGGTTCAATTGTCGAGGCCATCAGCGATATCGATGAAGCAATTGCTATGGCGGCAAAAGCAGTACCAATCACTGAGGCCAAGACCTTAATCGCAGTTGCTGGCACTGCAACCACAGTAGCTGCGGCAGCCTTAGATTTAGATAATTACGATCGTTATGCAATCCACTTATCTCGAATTAGCGCAGAAAAAACTTTCGCAGTTGCAAAACGATTTCAAGGAATGGAGCGAGGTGAGGTTGAAAACCTTGGCTACATGCATTCTGGCCGAGTAGATGTGATCGCAGCTGGCTCTTTAGTACTCTCTCGAATTATGCTTGCAACCGGCGCTAAGGAATTCGTGGCATCCGAATCCGACATACTCGATGGCATGGCGTGGTCGATTAGTTAAAATGGCTAAAGATCCAACGAAAATCAAATCTTTATCGGAATTAGATAAAGCAATCACTAGTTGCAAACTTTGCCCACGCCTGGTGGATTGGCGCGAAGAAGTTGCAATTACCAAACGCAAATCTTATGAAACCGAAAAATATTGGGGGAAACCAATCCCAGGATTTGGTTCTGAAAACGCTTCACTTCTTATTGTTGGCTTAGCACCCGGAGCACATGGCGCAAACCGAACCGGCCGAATCTTTACCGGAGATCGTTCTGGTGATTGGCTATTTGGTTCGCTCTATCGAAATGGTTTAGCAAAAATTGCAATTAGTGTTGACCGCAACGATGGTCAAGAACTTCCAACTTCACGGATCGCATGCGCTGTTAGATGTGCGCCGCCGGATAACAAACCAAGTACTGAAGAGAAAGCAATCTGTGCGCCTTGGCTGCATCGCGAAATGGAATTACTCTTTCCAACCCTTAGATCAATTTTAGTTCTCGGAAATTTTGCTTGGGGTGCGACCATTTCAGCGCTAACCGCGATAGGCGAGACGTTGCCAAAACCCAGACCAAAATTCGGCCATGGCGCTAACTTCAAATTCAAAGGAAAAGATGGTGCCACTCGCTTAGTAATAGCTAGTTACCACCCGAGCCAACAAAACACATTCACTGGGAAGTTAACGGAAAAGCAGTTGGATTCTGTGATAAAAAAAGCAGGTAGATTTGCCCAGTTAGGTACGCCCTCGTAGCCCAATGGCAGAGGCAGAGGACTTAAAATCCTCCAAGTGTCGGTTCGACCCCGACCGAGGGCACTCTCAGGAAAAAGCCTTAATATATGGGCTCCACCAACCGAAAGGGAAGTAATGCAAAGTTCAAACCCTGTTTTAGGACGGGCTTTTAACCAACGCGGCTATGCCGCAATGGGTACCACTGCGGCTAACGATGTTTCTGCTGATCAACTGGAGAAAACATTTAACGCACCAGCCGCATCTTCAATGCGAACTGGCCGGATGACAATTGATGATGTCATTACTCGTACTGGAATTTTGTTTGCAGTATTAGTCGCCGTTGGCGCAGTTGCTTGGACTTCTAATCTTGGCGGCGGAGCGTTAATGCTCGGTTTCTTTGGTGGCTTCATTCTTGCGATGGTTATTTCATTTGGAAAAACAGTTCGCCCACCACTAATCATTGCTTATGCTGCGCTACAAGGTTTAGCACTTGGCGTAATTAGCCATATTTACAATCAAATTTATAGTGGGATTGTGGTGCAAGCAATAGTAGCAACACTCGCCGCATTTACTGGAGTGCTATTTGCATATAAGAGTGGCCGAGTACGGGCTACCCCAAAATTCCAACGCGCACTTATTGGTGCTGTCATCGGATATTTAATTCTCGGTGTGGCAAGTTTAATCGGTGGCGCATTCTTTGACTTAGGTAATGGCATGGGACTTTATGGTCTTAGCTCCGTTGGACCACTACTTGCAATTGCCGGCGTTGCGCTAGCAAGTTTCTTCTTAGTGCTGGATTTCGATCAGATTGAAAAAGGAATCCAAGCTGGCGCACCAGTCGAACAATCTTGGATCGCAGGCTTTGGCTTGATGGTCACAATTGTCTGGCTATATTTAGAAGTTTTACGTTTGATC
>JABMMO010000001.1 GCA_013205455.1 Actinomycetota bacterium | reverse complement strand
CGTAGTTAATATTTGATTGTTCTGCGTTTCCGACTTCACCGACGGTTGCGCGGCAACGAACATCGATATTTCGGATTTCACCAGATGGCATACGTAGTTGTGCATATGGACCATCTTTAGCAACGAGTTGTACTGATGCGCCAGCTGAACGAGCGATACGTGCTCCGCCACCAGGGCGTACTTCAATTGCGTGAATCACGGTACCGACTGGAATGTTGCGAAGTGGCAAGTTGTTTCCTGGCTTGATATCCGCAGATGGGCCATTTTCAATCTTGTCGCCTTGTTCTAATTTATTTGGCGCGATGATGTAACGCTTCTCGCCATCTGCGAAGTGCAAGAGTGCAATTCGAGCAGTACGGTTTGGATCGTATTCAATGTGCGCAACTGTTGCAGGTACGCCATCTTTATCATTACGTAAGAAATCAATTAAGCGGTATGCGCGCTTATGTCCGCCACCTTGGTGACGAGTAGTGATCTTGCCGGATGCGTTACGGCCACCCTTGCTATTGATCGGGCGTACCAAAGATTTTTCCGGAGTTGTACGGGTAATTTCAGCGAAGTCGGCAACGCTTTGCCCGCGTGAGCTTGGCGTTACTGGTCGCAATTTACGAAGTGCCATGATTTCTCCTTCTCCCCTTCCCGGTTTCCGCTAGGAAACTGGGCCTCCGAATATGTCGATCCGTTCACCAGCAGCAATTTGAACGATTGCGCGCTTGGTATCACTACGTTTTCCAATTCCGAGACGAGTAAGTTTTCGCTTACCTTCACGGTTCATGGTGTTTACCTTTAGAACTTTTACGCCAAAAATCTTTTCGACCGCGATCTTAATCTCGGTCTTATTTGCAGTTGGCGCAACAATGAATGTGTATTTATTTTGATCTAGCAAGCCGTATGACTTTTCAGATACGACTGGAGCGATTAATACGTCGCGATAATCTTTCACGCTGACACCTCTACTTCGCTTTCACGAGCAACTGCAGTTGCAGCTTTGCCCTTTGCTGGACCGGCGATGAAATCTTTGATCGCATCGTGTGAAAAGACCACATCATCGCTTACAACTACGTCATAAGCATTTAGTTGGTCGGCAACGATTAAGTGAACATCTTGAACGCTACGAAGTGAGCGCCAAACATCATTTTCGCTACGAGCAACTACAACGAGAACTTTTTTACGATCAGAAAATTGTCGAACTGCAGCGAGCGCAGCTTTTGTAGAAGGAGTTGAAACAATTCCCTCAACAACGTGGATTCGCTCATTACGTTGACGATCTGAAAGCACGCCGCGAAGTGCAGCTGCGATCATTTTCTTAGGTGTGCGTTGATCGTATAAACGAGGCACTGGACCATGTGCAACACCACCGTGGCGTTGGTTAGGTGAACGAGTTGAACCCTGACGAGCACGACCAGTTCCTTTTTGTTTGAAAGGTTTCTTACCGCCACCACTTACTTCACCGCGGTTTTTCGCTTTATGCGAACCTTGGCGAGCTGCTGCAAGTTGTGCAGTAACTACTTGGTGAATTAGCGGAACATTTGCTTGTACATCAAAGATTTCAGTTGGAAGCGCGAAAGTTCCGGTCTTCTTTCCGGTTGCATCTTTAATATCGAGGGATAGCGACATGGTTTAAGCACCTGCCTTCGTGATGGTTTCTGAGATTGCAAACTTCGAAGCAGATCTAATGAAAACTGTGGCACCGATTGCACCAGGAATAGCACCCTTGATCAGGATGGTATTTGCAACTGGATCAACGGAGTGGATGCTGAGATTTTGTACGGTGACTTTTTCAACACCCATACGTCCCATCATTCGCTTTCCTTTAAATACGCGACCTGGTGTGGTTCGGTTACCGATAGAACCAGAGGTGCGGTGCTTACGGTCAACACCATGTGCTGCGCCGAAACCAGAGAAGTTGTGACGCTTCATAACACCAGCAGAACCTTTACCGAGTGAGATACCGGATGCATCAATAATTTCACCAGCAGCGAATACATCTGCGCGTAGCTCTTGTCCTACTTGGTAGGCAGCAGCATTAGATGTGCGTAATTCTGCAACATCTTTGCGAGGGGTAACGCCAGCTTTTGCGAAATGGCCAGCTTCTGGCTTAGAAACTTTACGTGGATCAATTGCACCAAATGCAAGTTGGATCGCTTGGTAACCATCTTTTTCTACGGTGCGAACTTGTGTAACAACACAAGGACCAGCAGAAACCACAGTTACTGGAACAACTTTATTGTTGGCATCAAAGACCTGAGTCATGCCGAGCTTGGTGCCAATGATTCCTTTGATGGCAGAGCCCCTTGATTG
>JABMMO010000187.1 GCA_013205455.1 Actinomycetota bacterium | reverse complement strand
CCTTCAACTTTCTTTCGTTTCTTCTGAATCAAATTGAAAGCGTACAAGGAGGCGCGAAGTGGATTGCTCATGGTCAGGTCAGCGAGCGCTTGGTCTTCTGCATCGAAACCTGCGCCGAGAGTATTAGTTCGAGCTGCTGCAATTAGTTCGAGCGCACGAGCGGGGGATTCGATATCGGCGCCGCCGTATTTCTTAGCTATCGCGGCTTTACCGGTTGCGATTGCCTTATTCCAAGCTGCTTCTTCGTTAGTGAAATCTTTGCGTGCGATATTAGTTTTACCAGAGATAATCTTTGCTGCAAACAAAATTGAATTTTCGAGAAAATCGGCAGGTTCATAAACCGCATCAGCAACACCTAGCGCGAACGCATCTTTTGCTTTCATCATGGTGTTGTTATTAAGCGCGTTCAAAATTATTACTTGCACTGCATTTTCTGGGCCAATAAGTTTTGGCAATATAGTTGCGCCGCCCCATCCTGGAACTAAGCCAAGAAAACATTCTGGCAAAGCAGTAAAGGCAGTAGTTGCTACGGTGCGATAATTACAATGCAAACCAACTTCTAAACCACCACCTAGCGCTAACCCATTGATAAAAGCAAAAGTAGGTTTCTTATTTTCGCCTAACCTGCGAAAAACATCGTGGCCAAGTTTACCGATTGCGAGGGCTTGGGAACGATCTTGCAAGAAAGCCATTCCAGATAAATCAGCACCAGCGGCAAAGATAAATGGCTTCCCAGTAATTGCAATTGCAACCGATGCACTTTTCTCGGCAATAGTGATGGCTTCGTTTAACGCCATCACAGATTTTGGACCAAAAGTATTTGGGCGATTGTGATCTTGCCCGTTATCTAAAGTAATTAATGAGAGGGTTCCGGTTGCACCAAAGGCGTTGAGATCTATTTCTCTAACTAGCGCATTCGTTACTACTTCTTCCGGTGCACCTTCTGGAAGAATAATCTCAGCCATTATTTCTTACCCCCGTTGAAGTGTGGATTTTCCCAAATCACAGTGCCACCCATACCAAGTCCAATACACATGGTGGTGATTCCATATTTAACTTCAGGGTGTTCCTTAAATCCTTCAGCCAAGTTGAGCATGAGGCGAACGCCAGATGAAGCCAAGGGATGACCAACTGCAATTGCACCGCCATAGATATTTACTCGCGAATCATCATCGGCCATACCAAAGTAATCTAGGAATGCAATTACTTGGATTGCGAATGCTTCATTAACTTCAAATAGCCCAATATCTTCAATGGTTAAGCCAGCTTTCGCGAGCGCCTTAATCGTTGCGGGAACTGGGCCATAACCCATAACTTCTGGTTCAACGCCAGCGAAGGCAAATGAAACTAATTTTGCTTTAACTGTTAAACCCAATTCTTTTGCTTTTGATTCGCTTGCAAGTAGCGCTGCTGTTGCGCCATCATTTAAACCCGCTGCATTGCCAGCAGTTACGCGGCCAGCTGCGCGGAATGGAGTTTTAAGTGCAGCAAGCGCTTCTAAAGTTGTGCCAGGTCGTGGCGGTTCGTCGACTGTTGCAATGCCCCAACCAAGTTCAGCGCTGCGCGCAGCCATTGGAATTAAATTTGGTTGAATTTTTCCAGCAGCATATGCAGCTGCGGTTTTAACTTGTGAGTTCACGGCATATTTATCAGCGCGCTCTTTAGTTAAATGCGGAAACCGATCATGTAATCGTTCCGCAGTATTTCCCATGCTCAACGCATCGGTATCAACAATCTTCTCTGATAAATATCGTGGGTTAGGGTCAATACCTTCGCCCATCGGATGGTTGCCCATATGTTCTACGCCGCCAGCAATTGCGAGATCATAAAGTCCCATTGCGATTGCGCCCGAAATTGTTGTTACAGCAGTCATCGCTCCGGCGCACCAACGGTCAATCGAATAGCCAGGTACGGTATTTGGCAGCCCTGCTAATAGCGCAGCGCTCCGTCCAATATTCATTCCTTGATCACCGGACTGGGTTGCAGCTGCAACAGCAACTTCATCGATTGCCGATAGCGGAACTGATGGATTGCGTTCTAACAAACCTCGAATACAACGAACCATTAAGTCATCAGCGCGCGTACCAGCGTATAAACTGCCGGCTTTTCCAAATGGGGTCCGCACCGCATCGACTAGCACAACGGTGTTAAGTGAATTCGGCGTAGTTGCCATTTATCCCTCTTCTCAGCAGTTGCCCCTAGGTTACCTGTCGGTAACCTAAAAGTGAATGCGGAGCGGTGTGAGGTTAAGCGGCGATTGGGGTTTTAGCAGGCTTTGCCGGCTTTGTATAAAGGCGAAGCACAATAGATAGATACGCCGCCCAAACGAAAAGCTGGATCCATGAGGTATCAACATCAAAACCAATAGTGCCGGCAAGTACTGAGCCAGCTATTGAATCCTTCGCCATGAATGATGAGATATCCCAAGCGTATGAGCCATCACCTGGTATCCAACCAAGCTCTTGAAACTCATGCACTCCATAGGAGAGAACTCCTGCTGCCACAACAATCAGCGCAATACCAGTGATAGTAAAAAACTTACTTAGATTAAGTTTGATAGCTCGGTTGTAGATTAAATACCCCAAAACTACTGCCAGAGTTAACCCTAAAACTAATCCAACAGATGCTGAGGATGTTGCAGCAACTGTCTTGAAGTTTGTATAAACAAATAGCGCAGTTTCTAACCCTTCACGGGCTACTGCAAAAAAGGCTGCAGCCGCTATTGCTAATGGACCAGCAGAGAGGGCGTTATCAACCTTGCCATGCAACTCATCTCTTAAAGTTCTTTCTGCCCGCTGCATCCAAAAAACCATCCAGGTAACTAGCCCCACTGCCAAAAAGGATGTCGTACCAGCAAAGAATTTCT
>JABMMO010000186.1 GCA_013205455.1 Actinomycetota bacterium | reverse complement strand
GAACCGATGACCTTTTCCTTACCATGGAAACACTCTACCAACTGAGCTAAGGGGGCGAATATCCGCAAATCTTACCGCTACTAATACTGTTGTAAGAAATTACCGTTTGGGATCAAGCACAATTTTGCCAGTTGTCGCTCTCGACAACATTGCTCGGTGTGCATCTGCTGCTGCTGAAAGTGGATATGTACCGCCTACATGCGGCTTTAATTTTCCACCAACAATCAATCCAAATAACTCAATTAATACATCAACTAATAACTCTTTCTTACCGAAACAATTCATCAACCAAAAACCGCTAATAGTTCGCGATCCATGCATTAAAGAACCGGGATGTACTAATTGTGGCGCTTGGCGGGAAGCCATTCCGTAGAAAACTATTCGACCAAATGGCGCTAACGCCTCTAACGATTGATCGAAGGTCTTTCCGCCAACCATTTCTAAAATCAAATCGACTGGTTTGCCGTTATTTGCTGCAATTAAGGCGCCTTTCAAATCTTCGGCTTTTGCATCAACTACAGCATCGGCGCCGAGCTCGATACATAATTTCTTCTTCTCATCTGAGGATGTAACTGCGATAACAAAAGCTCCCCAGAACTTTGCTAATTGAATTGCAATCGAGCCAACTCCGCCGGCTCCAGCATGCACCACAACTGATTCGCCCTTTTTCAAATGTCCTACTGTTTTAATAATATGAAATGCAGTAGTTCCTTGAACCGCCATCGCTAACGCAGCGCCATCGCTAACGCCATCTGGAATAGGAATTAAAGTGGCACTTGCTACCGAAACTTTTGAGGCATATCCGCCTTGGCCGACAAATGAAAGTACTCGCTTGCCGCTTGTTGTTGTGCCGACAACTTCTATGCCAGGAATCAACGGAAGTGTCTGTTTTGCTAAGTAACTATCTTCGGTTTGATGGGTATCTGCGTAATTAATTCCAATCGCAGTTACATCTAAAACTTCTTCACCAGCTCCTGCAATTGGATCTGGGAGTTCAGTTAGTTGCATAACTTCTGGACCACCAAATTTGGTAATCTGAATGGCTTTCATATTTATCCTTTGGTAGAACCGAGAGTTAAGCCGGAGATGAATTGCTTTCTTAGAACGAAGAATAAAATAACTGTTGGAGCGGCTGCCAAAATAGCACCAGCAGCTAATAGATTGAAATCTGTCACGAATTCGCCATTTAATCTACGCAAACCGGAGGTTATAGGTCGCTTAGAATCCTGCGAAACAAGTATTAACGCCCAGAAGAAATCGTTATAAATCCAGGTTGTCATTAATACTCCGAGAGCTGCAAGTGGCGGCCTGATCAAAGGCAAAATAACGCGCCAATAATGGGTAAATACTGAAGCGCCATCCACGATTGCAGATTCGGATATTTCTTTTGGAATTGTCTTCATATATGAAGAGAGCACAAATGTCGCAAAGCCGGTTTGGAATGCTACGTGAATCAATATTAACCCAAGATAATTGTTATATAGAAAGTTGCGATTTCCGACTAGATCGCCAACCCAGATATACATCCAAAAAACGGGAATGTATACCAACACTGCTGGCAACATATTTCCAGCAGTAAAGACTAATAACAATGGCAAACTAAATTTAAATTTATAGCGCGAAACTACAAATGCGATTAACGATCCAAGGAAGAGCGTAATAATAACGGCAGGAATCGTTACATATAGCGAATTCAGGAAATAACCTAAAATATGCATCTGTTTAAAAGCTGCAAAGTAGTTATCAAAATTTAATCGCTTCGGCCAAGAAAATACGCCATAACTAACCACATCGCTATATGGTCGTAGCGAGGTCCAAATCGTCCAGAGAATTGGAAAAATCCAGACTAAAGCAAAGAACCCGATAAATGTGGAGATGAAAGCATCTTTACGTTTCTGGCTATTTCGATACTTCTGATCCTGAACGATTCTGCTCATCTATGAATCCTCTTTAAATACGGTACGCAAGTACCCGATAATTGGGCCAATGCAAAGTACTAACAAGATAACGGCTAGCGCAGCGCCTTTCATCGAAATTCCTTGGCCAGCAAAGTTTTGATAAACCAAAATATTAAGAAGTGGCCAACTTGTACTTGATCCGTAAATAATGAAAACCAAGTCAAAGGCACGGAGCGATTCGATCAGAGTAATAACCACAATGATGATGTTGACCGGTTTCATTGCGGGCAGGATTACTTTCCTAAAAGTCTGCCAATCTGTTGCGCCATCAATAGCTGAGGCTTCTTTAAGTGAAGGATCTACCGACTTTAAGCCCGATAAATAGAGCAACATGATGTAACCAATATGGCGCCACGATGCTACCGCCATAATTACATAGGTATTAATTTTGTAATTACCCCAAATCGAAACCGCATTACCAATATCTCGGCCCATTAAGCCTTGGATAAACCCACCTGGCTGGAACATAAAGTTCCAGATAATTCCGATAACAGCGAGCGATAATACAACTGGGATGTAATAAATTGATTCATAAATCTTATGGCCTTTTATCTTTCGATCAATTTGATAGGCCAACAAAATCCCAAGCGGAGTTGCTATCAACGAGAACCAGAGCAACCAGATTAGATTATTTTTTAAAGCTTCATAAAAAAGCGTGTCATTTAAGAAAATATTCTTATAATTTGCAAATCCGGCCCATTTTATATCGGATATCCGAATTCCGTTCCAATATGTAAAAGATAATAAAATTGTTGCTAGAGCAGGAATCCAAAGAAAAATTAATTGAACAAAAGTTGGAAATCCTACGAAAGCAGAGAGCGTAAATCGATCGTTTTGGGAAAGAGAGCGACGGCTGCGAACTTTTTTGTTCGCAACCGTCGTATTCATTTCTTAACCCTAATCTAATTCGTAAGAATCAACGAATTAAAGTGTTGGCAGTGCATCCCATTGTGCTTGGGTGTTTTCCAGAATCTTATTAAGATCTTTTGGATTCTTAAGGAAGTTCTGGATTGCTACGCCCACTACTGGACCAGCAAAGTCACCACGAGTATCGCGGTCTAGGAAGAACATGATGTTCTTCGCAGCGCCGAGAACTGCGAGCTTCTGCTTATTGAAAGCATCGTAAGAAGAAGTATCGAAATCGCTGCTGATGTAAATGCTGGTGTCGCCACCTGCAATAGCTGCATCAATACCTTCTTTTGAGCCCCAGAATTGAGCGAGGTCTTTTCCGCCCTCAACGTTAGCGCCATTAGCAGCAACAGAAATACCATCAAGTGGAGCGTCGATTGTGTCGACACCAAACTCTGGGTTGATTTCTGGGAATGGAACGATCCATAGATCGTCGTAATCTGCTTGTGACTTAGCTTTGAAGTCATTTGCGAACCATGAACCCATAAGCATTGCGCCGCACTTCTTTTGCAGTAGAAGATCGCGCATGCCATCCCATGAAATATCAAGAATATTCTTGTTCATGAATGGGATTAACAGTTCCATATACTTGAAAACTTCAACAACCTTTGGATCAGTCCAAGATTGCTTACCATTCAACAACTCGATATGGAATTGATATCCATTTAGACGAGCGTTGATGATGTCGAATGTACCCATGGCTTCCCAACCACCCTTATCACCTAGTGCAAAACCGACTAGGCCTTTTTTCTGGGTGAGTGTGCACATCTTGATGAAATCATCCCAAGTTGCGATGTTTTCTGGGTCCATGCCGATGTCGGCAACCATTGACTTGCGATAGTGCAAGCCCCATGGGTAATAAGTTGTAGGAATAATGTATTGCTTGCCGTCTGCAGGGTTAGTTGCACCTTGGATAGCAGCAGCAGAGAGGGAAGTTCCTAACGCTTTAATTTGATCTGAGACATCTGCAAGTAGTCCAGCATCTGCACGTGCATTGGTACGCCAACCGGCCATCCAACCAAATGCATCATCAGGAGTACCTTGCATGATTTGCACGAAGTTATTCTGGAAATCATCCGAGTTAACTTGTTGCGCAATAACTTTATTACCAGACTTTGCAGTGTATGCATCGTTTACTGATTTAGCGATTGCATCGCCAGTTTCGCCACCGCCGCGAGTTGCCCAATGGACATCGCCAGTAACTTTTTCCTTACCGCAACTAGATAGAAGTGCGCCGCCTCCTACGAGACCAGCACCACCAAGAGCTGCACCTTTAAGAACTGTACGTCGCGATACGCCAGCTCCATTTTTTTCTGTTGTCATTCGTTTCTCTATTCTCTTCATAGGCTATGAATAACG
>JABMMO010000185.1 GCA_013205455.1 Actinomycetota bacterium | reverse complement strand
CGATCATGCAATCCCGCAGATGGTTTCCATTACTGGTTCAGTAAGAGCAGGTATGGAAGTTGCCGGATCTGCAGCGAAGAATTTAAAGAAAGTTCACCTTGAACTTGGTGGCAAAGCACCAGTAGTTGTCTTCGATGATGCTGATTTAGAAGCTGCAGCCGAGGCGATTGCAATCGCTGGATATTTCAACGCTGGCCAAGATTGCACCGCTGCGACTCGCGTTTTAGTTGAAGCGAGCGCATACGACGATATGGTCGCGCTTTTAACTGACCAAGCCAAGAATAAGATTGCAATTGGTATGCCAGATCAAGATGTTCTGGTTGGCCCAGTTAATAATGCCAATCAATTAGCTCGAGTCAGCGACTTCTTTAACCGCACTCCATCCCATGCCACGGTGCAGACCGGCGGAGTTGCGCTTAAGCAACCAGGATATTTCTTCCCACCTACTGTTGTTTCGGGCCTTCGTCAGGATGATGAGATGATCCAGAATGAAATTTTTGGACCAGTAATTACGATCCAGAAGTTCACTGATGAAGCCGAAGCAATCAGAAATGCCAACGGTGTGAAATATGGATTAGCTTCCAGTATCTGGACCAAAGATCACGGTCGAGCCATGCGGCTTGCTCGGGCATTCGATTTTGGTTGCGTTTGGATCAATACCCACATTCCAGTCGTGGCCGAGATGCCACACGGTGGCTTCAAGCACTCGGGCTACGGCAAAGACCTCTCCCAATATGGGTTCGAGGATTACACCCGAATTAAGCATGTCATGACCAACCTCAACGCCTAATTTTGGTTGTAAAGTCCGCACAGGAATTTAAATCGCCACTTCGAGCCAGAAAGTAGAGCCATGTCCGCCAATCAGAATGAAAAGTTAAACCCAGTAACGAAGTCAATTATCAATGCACAGCTCTCACGTCGTGGCGTACTCGCTGGCGTTGGTGCAATCGGTGCGAGCGTAGCGCTCGCTTCATGCGGAACTGGTTCTGGTGATACCGCCACAAAAACTGTTGAAGATGTTAGCGACACCGAAAAAATTGTACGGTGGGCTAGCTGGCCGTATTACTTAGATTTCGATGAAGATTCTAAGAAATACCCAACTCTTGAAGCCTTTGCCGCGAAGACTGGAATTACTCCAACATATAAAGAAGATATCGATGACAACAATACTTTCTACGGCAAAGTACAAGGACAATTAAAAATTGGTTCGGATATTGGTTATGACGTAGTAACTCCAACCGACTGGATGGTTGATCGTTGGATTCAACTTGGATATGCCGCAAAATTCGATGAAGCAAACATTCCAAATAAGAAAAATATCCGTGCAATTTTAAACGATGTTGGCTATGACCAAGGCCGCCAATATTCGCTAACTTGGCAATCAGGCTTTGCAGGTTTTGGCTGGAACACCGAAAAGATTAAAAAAGGCGTTCACACGATTGATGATCTTTTTGCAAAAGAAAATAAGGGTCGGATTATGGTGCTCTCTGAGCTACGCGACACCATGGGAATTATTATGCAATATCAAGGTGTAGATCCTTCAGGTGCGTTCACTGAAGATCAATATATGAACGCAATTGATTTCCTTAAAGGAAAAATTGCAGATGGCTTTATCCGACAAGTAAAAGGAAATGCTTACACTGAAAGTTTGGTTAGCGGAGATGCAGTTGCGGTTATCGGTTGGTCTGGCGATCTCTTTGTATTAAAGAGTGAAAATGCTGGCAAATTTGACTTCGCAATTCCAGATTCCGGCGGCACGCTTTGGAGCGATAACGTACTAATTCCTTCAACTTCAGCCCATAAAAAGAATGCGGAAGCGCTGATTAACTACTACTACGAACCTGCAGTTGCAGCGCAAGTTGCGGCATACGTGAACTACATCTGCCCAGTAGAAGCTGCTCAAGCTGAACTTGAAAAAATTGATCCAGCTCTTGCAGCCAGCCCATACATTTTCCCAGATGCCGCAACGCTTGCAAAAGTTAAAGTCTTCCGTGGTCTCACAACAGATGAGAGCACTAAGTTCCAAACTGCTTTTGATGAAGCAACTGGCAACTAAGTACTAATGTCCAACCCGAAAGTTTCGGATAGCAAGGGCGATTTACATCTCAATCAGTTAACAAAGCGGTTTGCTGATTTCATTGCTGTTGACGATCTTTCGCTAACGGTGCCGCGCGGTTCATTCTTTGCGCTACTTGGACCATCAGGTTGCGGAAAAACTACAACGCTACGAATGATTGCCGGACTCGAGGAACCTACCCAAGGCATGATTTCAATTGGCGATACCGATATTACAACTGCAAAACCATATCGACGTCCAGTAAATACGGTCTTCCAAAACTACGCACTTTTTCCACACCTAACTATCTTTGAAAACATCGCATTTGGCTTACGTCGTCGCGGCGTGAAAGATGTAAAGAAAGATGTAGATAACGTTTTGGAATTGGTAGAACTGGGTCATCTTGCGGAACGTAAACCAAATCAACTCTCTGGTGGCCAGCAGCAACGTATTGCGGTCGCTCGGGCGATTGTAAATAAGCCAGAAGTTCTACTTTTAGATGAACCGCTTGGCGCGCTTGATTTGAAGCTTCGTCGCCAAATGCAGATTGAATTAAAGCGGATTCAAATGGAAGTTGGCATCACCTTTATTCACGTCACTCATGATCAAGAAGAAGCAATGACAATGGCGGACACAATCGCCGTTATGAACCAAGGAAAAATTGAACAGATGGGTTCACCGGCAGAACTCTATGAATCACCAAAAACTGCTTTCGTGGCGAACTTCCTTGGTCAATCAAATTTAATTAAAGGCAAAGTTAACTCAAGATCTGGCGCAAACGCCTCAGTAAATATTCACGGCATCGATATCGAAGTTCCAATTACGCGGATGGCTTCACATGGAGATTCAGTATTAATTGGTGTACGCCCAGAGAAGTTGAATATCAATGCTAATAGCAAGAATTCAATTGGAAATGGCACCGTTACCGATGCCTCCTTTGTAGGCGTATCTACCCAATATTTAGTTAAAACATCGTGGGATGAAGAGTTAGTTGTTTTTGAACAAAACGATGCCGGCGCTCCTGATATTAAAGTGGGGGATACCGTCTCACTATCTTGGGAACCAGCTCACACATTCGCACTTGATGGCGATCAGGATCTTGCTGCCGGTGCAGACGTCGATCACGAAGCCGATTAATAAAAGCTAATGGCATTCTTACATGCGACTGCGCACGCAAGTGCGCCAGCTATCGATAATGCAGCAAAGAAGCGATCGCTAACGCCTTACCTATTACTACTACCAGGCATGGTCTGGTTGATAGGTTTTTTTGTTCTTCCAATTGCAACTCTGGCAAGTACCTCCACTATGACTCGCCCAGAAGGCGCAGCTGTTGGAACATATGTGCAATCACTTCGGTTTCAAAATTATTTTGATGCCTTCAACGCAAATAAAGATCAGTTTTTCCGCTCTTTTCTCTATGCCGGAATCGCAACGCTTCTCGCTTTAGCAATCTCATACCCACTGGCATACATGATTGCTTTTAAAGCTGGAAAAATGCGCAGCTTCTTATTAGTTCTTGTAGTGGCACCATTTTTCACCTCGTTCTTGCTCCGCACCGTTGCTTGGACTCAAATTTTGGGGGATGAGGGACCGGTAGTTTCATTTTTAAAAGCGCTTCCGTTTTTCAGTAATGACATTCGCTTAACCTCAACACCATTTGCGGTTGTATCTGGTTTAACTTATAACTTTCTTCCATTCATGACGCTGCCGCTTTATGCGAGCTTAGAACGTATTGACCCACGAACACTCGAAGCAGCTGGCGATCTTTACGCAAATGGTTTAACCACTTTTCGCCGAGTAACCGTGCCGTTATCTATGCCGGGCGTTGTTGCCGGGACCCTTCTAACTTTTATCCCAGCTGCTGGTGATTATGTAAATGCTTACTTATTAGGAAATCCAAATACTCGAATGATTGGTAACGTTATTGATTCGCGCTTCTTTGCGATTGTCGATTACCCCACCGCTGCTGCGCTCTCCTTTACTTTAATGGCAGCCATTTTGATTTTAGTAACGCTCTACATTCGTAAATCTGGAACGGATGAATTGGTATGAAAACCAACACTCTTGCGCCAGCGCCAATGCCAACGCTTTCACACCGGGCTTCACGTTGGTTTGCACGTAACTTAATCAGGATTTACGCCGCACTAGCATTTATTTATCTATTTATCCCAGTCGCTTACACCTTTGCATTCTCATTTAATGACGCCGGTAAAAGTAATTTAGTTTGGAAAGGATTCACACTCGATAATTGGAAAAACCCTTGCGGAGCGCCAGAAGTTTGCTCAGCACTGGGTAATTCACTAAAAATCGGATTAATCTCCACAATTCTTGCAACCATCCTTGGCACCATGATTGCTTTTGCGCTTAGTCGTTATCGCTTTAAAGGGCGTTCTGCGATAAACCTTCTAATTTTCTTACCTATGGCAACTCCAGAAGTAGTTCTTGGTGCATCACTTCTTGCGATGTTCTTGAATTTCCGAACTAACCCAGGTATGACCACAATCATTATTGCGCACGTAATGTTCTGCATCTCATTCGTAGTAGTAACTGTTAAAGCACGTATCGCCAGCCTTGATCCGCGGTTAGAGCAAGCAGCGATGGATCTATATGCAAACGAACGCGAAACTTTCCGTTACATAACTTTGCCACTAGTGATGCCTGGTATCGCTGGCGCAGCACTTCTCTCCTTCAGTCTTTCTTTTGACGATTTCATCATTACAAACTTCAACTCCGGAACTGTCGCTACTTTTCCGAAGTTTGTTTATGTATCTGCTGCCCGAGGTATTCCAGCACAAGCCAACGTAATCGGTAGCTCTATGTTCTTTATTGCGCTTTTTATTGTTGTGGCTGGACAGATAATCAGCCGCCGTAGAAAGGCACGGTAGGTGAAAAAATTTGGAATTTTGAGCATCATTATTTCACTTATATTAATTGGACCGCTGTCGCCAACAAGAGCGGATCAAAGGCTTAAAGTAGATCCAGCAATCGCGCAAGTGGCAGAGCTTTCAATTTGCAATAATGCATCCGAAAGCGACTGCATCGAAACTGTAAGAATTCAAAATACTTCAACAGGAAAATTTTACGCATCAATATTTAAATCTCAAGCGATTAAGACAGAAGTAGATTCCTTAAAGCAGACCATTCAATCTGGAAATACTGAATGGGAATATGATTCCGGTAGTGGTAAAAAAAGTATTGTTTTGGATGTTCAATTAACAACTCCAAGTTATGAGAT
>JABMMO010000184.1 GCA_013205455.1 Actinomycetota bacterium | reverse complement strand
TGAAGTTGGGATAGTTTTTGCTACTTTCTTTCTTAAGATTGCCATAGCGCTATTCTAAATGGTGGATTTTCAGTTAACGCCGTAACTACCCTTTAATGTAACGCGCCGTTCACAATTATCAGAGAGAATACGGCTATGGCAGCGGCTAAATCGGGATTGCGAATTACAGGGTTGGGCGATGAGATTAGTGCGCTCGCATCACTGCCTTGGTCTACGCCGTTAGAAGAGTGGCCCGAGGATCCGACGCTAACAAATCAAAGAGGCATATCCCGCCATATCGTTCGACTTGTTAGATCTAGCAACGATCCCGATAGTGAAATTTATGCAGTTAAGGAAACTGTAGAAGAGTTTGCAAATCGTGAATATTCAATTTTGCGCGAGTTGATAAAACGAAATGCACCATCTGTGGGACCTATTGCGGTGGTTGAAGGCAGATTGGATAAAAGTGGCGAGGAACTTCCCTGCACTTTAGTTACAAGATTTTTACCGTATTCACTTCCGTATCGGGTAATTCTTAGCACCAACTTATCCGACTCCGAGATTGTAAATATGGCAAACGCTTTGGCGCTCTTACTAGTTCGGCTCCACCTATTAGGTTTTTGGTGGGGAGATTGCTCGCTCTCCAATACGTTATTTCGCCGCGATGCTGACGGTTATGCCGCGTATTTAGTGGATGCTGAAACTGGTGAATTCCAAAAATCTTTAAGCAACGGCCAACGCGAACATGATTTAGAGATTGCGCGATTTAATGTCGCTGCCGAGTTAGAGGATTTAGCGATTGCTGGCGTGCTTCATGCAGGCATGGACCCAATTCGGGCGAGCGAAGCTGTAATCCGCCGCTACCACCGGCTCTGGAAATTGCTAAAGGAGCCACAAGTATTGGATCCAAGTGATCGACATGCAGTAGAGCGAGCGATGCGCTCGCTCCAAGATTTAGGGTTCGCTGTGGAAGAAGTTGAAATTTCCCTCGATGGTGAAAAACAAGCTTTAAATTTTCAACCAAAGCTAGTAGCACCGGGCTATCACAAACAACGGTTACGAGAATTAATTGGTTTAGAAACTGAAGAGTTGCAAGCCAAACGCTTACTAGCATCTTATGATCGATTTAGATCGCGCGAAGAAAAGCCAAGGCCGCCACGAGAAGAGACCATCAAGCGATGGTTAACTGAAGTTTTTGAAAAAGTTATTAGCCAAGTTCCAGAAAACTTAAAAGGCCGAGTTGAAAATGCCCAAATTTTTCATGAAGTTTTGGAACACCGATGGTATTTGGGTGAGAAAGCTGGGAAAGATGTTGGATTAGATTTTGCAACTGCAGATTATATGAATTTGATTTTGCCGTACCGAATGGATTCTGGCGTGAGCGTTAAAAGTTGATTACTTCTTAACCGGTTCAACTAATTCGATTAAAACTCCGCCACAATCTTTTGGGTGTAAAAAATTTATTTTTGCTCCAGCAGTTCCAATTTGTTCATCTTCATATAAAACTCTTATTCCAAGGGCTCGAGCCGCTGCAACTGCAGCTGAAATATCTGTAACACGGTAAGCGAGTTGTTGGATTCCAACGCCACTTTTTGTGATGAATTTAGCGATTGTAGATGCAGGGTCGGTTGCGGCTAAAAGTTGAATGGTCGAATTGCCAATTTGAATCATCGCCTCTTCGACTAGTTGTTTGCTATTGGTTTCGCGATGCGTAAGTACTGCGCCAAAATGTGTGGCATAGAACTCAATTGCTGAATCCAGATTTTCGACCGCAATTCCAACATGATCGATTCCGACAAGCCCGGGGATGCCATCCAGATGCGCACTTGATTGGTTCACATGTCGTATCGTGTCAGGTATGGCTAGCCCAGACAAACCAGCGACACGAGAAAGTGCGCTTAAATCCATCGCAAATTTCGCTGCCGATATTCGAATTGGTAATCAACGAATTATCGCTAAAGCTGCATCGCTTGTGGAAGATTTTGAATTGGTGATTTCAGAACTAAAACCATTATTGGGAGAACCCGCGAAGTCACCGCCAATTATCGGAATAACTGGCAGCCCTGGCGTTGGAAAATCTACAACCACGAATGCTCTAATTAATTTAATCCGTAAGAATGGAGAATCGGTTGCAATAGTCGCAATTGATCCATCATCTGCAATTACCGGTGGTGCACTACTCGGTGATCGAATTAGATTGACACATCATTTTTCAGATAAAAAAGTTTTTATAAGATCGTTGGCAACACGTGGTGCACTTGGTGGATTATCGAACGCAACAGATTCTGTCGTTTATATTTTGGCAGTTGCTGGCTTTGACAATGTAATTATCGAAACAGTAGGTGTTGGGCAGAGCGAAATTGAAGTGATGCGTCATGCCGATACTGTGATGGTGGTTTTAGCCCCCGGAATGGGCGATGGCATCCAAGCTGCAAAAGCAGGTGTTATGGAGATAGGTGATGTTTATTTAATAAATAAGGAAGATCGTGGTGGCGCAGAAGAGGTTGCCAGAGAGGTGGAACGCTCACTTGCGTTATCAGCAAAAGACCCAAATTGGAAACCACCAGTATTAATTGGCTCCATGGAGAATGAATCTGGCGCAAGTGCCGTTTTAGATGCAATACAGAGCCATTTAAATTATCGTCGTTCAAAAAATTGAAATAGGATTAGTAGGTGAGTACCCCTAATTTGTCACAAAATTTTGGTAGAGCTTTCGATCTAAGTTCTCTAAAAAAACCAGCTCCAAATTCAACTCCAACTCCAACTCAACCAGGCGTAGCGATTGAAGTTACTCCAGAAAATTTAGTAAGAGATTTTGTAAGCGTTTCAAACTCAACCCCAGTAGTTCTTTTAGCCTGGTCAGCGCGGATGCCGGAGTCGGTTCAAGTTTTAGAAATACTTAATAAATTGGCTATCGACGATGGCGGCAGTTGGAGATTGGGCAGTGTAAATCTTGATAAATATCCAGAGATGGCAAATGCACTTCAAGTTCAAGCGTTGCCATTTGGAATTGCGTTAATTCAAGAGCAAGGCGTGCCACTTTTTGATGCACCACATCCAGAGCCACAACTTCGAGCAGTATTAAATAAAGTATTGGAGTTAGCTGCTGAAAAAGGTTTAAAAATTAACGGCACTTCGGCAACTAATGAACCAGCTGAACCAGTGATGGAGCCAGAAGAGCTAGAAGCAATGGCGGCTCTAGAAAAAGGCGATTACGCGCTAGCTGCGCTTTCTTATAAGAAATGGCTTTCTCGGAAACCGGTTGAGAAGTTAGCTCAAATTGGACTAGCTCAATGCGAATTGATGGTTCGAATTTCTAATTTGGATAGCGCAACCATTCTGGCAAGCGCTGCTGCAGATCCAACCAATCTAGAAGTACAAATTCAGGCTGCCGATGTTGAAGTTGCTGGCGGAAATTATGAAAGTGGCTTCAATCGTTTAATCAAGTCAATTCAAAATTCAGATAGTGACGATAAGAAGCGCGCTAAAGATCATTTACTTGCATTGTTTTCACTCGTTGACCCAATGGACCCTATTTTAATTAAAGCGCGTAGTGCGCTAGCAAGTGCGTTATTTTGATAAAACATACTAAAGAAATGGGCCGTGCCGAAAAGCAAGCTTTAGCAGCAATGTTTGGTTTATTTGGTTTTGGCGTTATGATGCTCGGCCCACGCATGCCTGATATTAAATATAATTTAGGGGTTAGTAACGGTACTCTCGGAGTGCTATTAAGCTCTGGCCCAATCGGAGCGCTAGTAAGTCTCTTAACTATGGGACACATCGTGCATCGGATCGGCGTAAAGTCGGTATTACTTGTTTCGACCTTCACCATGTATGGAACGCTTGCAATCATGGTGCATCTACACAATCCTGTTATTTATTTATTCTTGAATTTGATCTGTGGTGCAGCTTGGTCCAGCTATCACATTGCCATTAATGCACAAGCTTTCCATCGTCAAAAAGATAGTGGCCAAACCATAATCCCATTTATGCATGGATTCTGGACCGCGGGTGCGCTCGGTAGCGCAATCGTCGCATCGCTAGTTGCGCAGACCATTCCGATAACTTGGCACGTAGATACTTTAGTAACTGTAGATTTTATTATGACGATCTTTGTAATTTATTTACTGCGGGATGTCCTATTACAAGGGAGAGAGATCACAGATTCGGATGGAGTAGTAACGCTTAAAGATATGGCAAAATCCTTCAAAATTGATTGGTTCATCAGCATCGCAGTGCTTTGTTCACAAGCTTTAGAACACATACTCGGCATCTGGGGTTCGATTTTTGCTCGTGAAGAAATTGGCGTAAACGCATCGCTAGCGGTGCTGCCATATATCTTTTTTATGGGCGGCATGATTTTTGGAAGAATTTCATTTGGGTCGCTCTCCAAACATTGGTCAGAGCAGTGGTTAATTCGGATTTTTCCACTTGTTGGGGGTTTAACGTTCGCCATATTTATGTATACCGGTTATTTGATTTCAAAAAATCATCAATTATTGGGTTTTGTAATCGTAGATTTTGCTTTTCTAGTTGGTGGCGTTGGAATTTCATTTTTAGGTCCGCTTTTCTTAGCGATCGCTGGCCGAAGAAGTGATCGCCCAAGTGGCGTTATAGTTGCCGAAATTGGCGCGTCAAATCAATTTCTAAGTTTTGCAGTTCAAGTTGTACTTGCATGGACTATCCACCTAATTGGCCTACCTATGATGTTAGTGATTCCAGCCCTAATGTTGGCGGCAGTAACTTTCTTCGCTGCTGCCGGCAAGGCTTAACTCAGCCGGATCCTTCAGTGTTTCCAGGATCTGCTGCAGAAACATCGTCTAGTTTATATTTATCGATTGCCGCTTGAATAACTTTCTTATTAATCTTCTTTTCTCGAACTAATTGCGAAAGTACGCCAACCACAATTGATTCAGCATCGACTTTAAAATGTCGACGGAGCGCGCCACGAGTATCGGAAAGGCCAAAGCCATCTGTGCCGAGTGAATCAAATCGTTGTGGCACCCATGGCAAAATCTGATCTTGAACTGCGCGCATGAAATCACTGACTGCAAGGACTGGACCGTTCACTGACTTCATCCGTTCGGTAATAAACGCAGTTTTCAAATTATTTGGGTGCAATAAATTATGGCGATCAACTTCTAAACCATCACGACGCAATTCATTCCAAGAAGTTACCGACCATACATTTGCGTTAACGGCCCAGTCATCTTTTAATAACTTTTGTGCTTTCATTGCGGAATTAACTGCGACGCCAGAAGCCATAATGTTGGCTTGTCGCTTCTTTCGACCACGAGATTCTGAGTATAAATAAATACCCTTTAATAGGCCTTTAACATCGAGGTTTTCAGGTTCGGCAGGTTGCAGGTAAGGCTCGTTATACATTGTTAAATAGTAAAAAATGTTCTCACTATTTGGGCCATACATCCGACGAAGTCCATCTTTAATTATTTGGCCAATTTCAAAAGCAAATGCTGGATCATAAGAAACTACGGCAGGATTTGTGGATGCTAATAAGTGCGAGTGACCATCTTCATGTTGGAGACCTTCACCGTTTAGTGTAGTTCTGCCCGCAGTTGCACCCATCACAAAGCCACGTGTCATTTGATCGGCTGCAGCCCAAAATGCATCACCAGTTCTCTGGAAACCAAACATTGAGTAGAAAATGTAAATCGGAATCATTGGTTCATCATGAGTTGCGTATGAAGTTCCCACTGCAGTGAAAGAGGCAACTGATCCAGCTTCGTTAATTCCTTCGTGCAAAATTACGCCGCTAGTTGATTCTTTATAAGAAAGCATTAATTCTCGGTCCACCGATGTGTACATCTGACCATGAGGTGAGTAAATTTTCAGTGAAGGAAAAAGTGAATCCATTCCGAAAGTGCGAGCTTCGTCAGGAATGATTGGCACAAATCGCGAACCAAGTCCCTCATCTTTAATTAAATCTTTGAGCAATCGAACGAATGCCATCGTGGTGGCGATTTCTTGATGGCCAGAGCCACGCTTTGCGACTTCATAAGCTGAATCCGCAGGTTGTGTTAACGGTTTAGAAATTGATCTGCGTTTAGGCATCGAACCGCCGAGCGCATTTCGACGTTCCATCATGTACTTATATTCTGGTGAATCTACGCCTGGATGGAAATATGGTGGCAAATATTTATCGAGCTTGTCATCTGTAATTGGAATTTCAAGGCGATCGCGGAATTCAATAATGTTTTCCATGGTCATTTTCTTCATTTGATGGGTTGAGTTACGCCCTTCAAAGTTAGAACCAAGAGTCCAGCCTTTAATAGTTTTCGCGAGAATTACAGTTGGCCGATCTTTATGTTCAGTAGCGGCCTTATATGCAGCGTAAAGCTTTCGATAATCATGGCCGCCGCGCTTTAAGTTCCAGACTTGTTCGGGCGTCCAATTAGCAACCATTGCTGCAGTACGTGGATCTCTGCCAAAGAAATTTTCTTTTACATAAGCGCCACCTTCAGCTTTAAATGTTTGGAAATCGCCATCTGGAGTGATATTCATTAAATCAACAAGTGCGCCTTCACGATCACCGGCAAATAGCGGATCCCATTCGCGTCCCCAAATAACTTTAATAACATTCCAACCAGCGCCAATATATAAAGCTTCTAGCTCTTGAATAATTTTGCCATTGCCTCGAACCGGACCATCTAAACGTTGTAAATTGCAATTAATTACAAATGTTAAATTATCTAATTTTTCGCGCGCCGCTAAAGTTAGCGCTGCAACGCTCTCTGGTTCATCAGTTTCACCATCACCTAAAAATGCCCATACGTGTTGGTCACTTGTGTCTTTGATTCCGCGACCATGTAAGTAACGATTGAAACGCGCCTGGTAAACCGCATTGATCGGACCAAGCCCCATTGAAACAGTGGGAAACTCCCAAAAATCTGGCATTAAACGTGGATGTGGATAAGAAGAAAGTCCGCCACCCGGATGTGAAAGTTCTTGGCGGAAGCCATCTAGTTGATTTTCGGTAAATCTGCCCTCTAAGAATGCGCGTGAATACATACCAGGACTGGCATGACCTTGATAATAAATTTGATCGCCGCCACCGGCATGCTCTTTACCGCGGAAGAAATGGTTGAAGCCAACTTCGTAAAGCGCGGCTGAAGATGCGAAAGATGAGATGTGTCCGCCAACTCCGATACCAGGGCGTTGTGCACGATGTACTAGAAGCGCAGCGTTCCATCGAATGTATGTGCGGATACGACGTTCAATTGCTTCATCGCCCGGAAATGTTGGCTCGCGCTCTGGCGGAATTGTGTTTATGTAATCGGTTAATCTAAGTGCAGGTAGATGCAATTCTTGTTGATGTGCATGTTGCAATAGTGAGAGCATTAAATAGCGGGCCCTAGTTGGACCGGCATGTTTTACTAGCGCATCAAAAGATTGATGCCATTCAGCTGTCTCTTCGGGGTTGGTGTCGATTAGGGCATCGATTGCGTTGTTCGGTAATTCATTCAAATCGCGCACAGGGCTATCTTTCCCGTTACGGGCTCAAGAGTCACATCGCAGCGCTGAAATATCGGTCACAGGCGGGGGACTTGCGCAAACGCTCGAGTTTGGGTGGACTTCTCCCTGTTCGAACGATTTCACTTACCACTAGATGCGTACGGAGAGGCAGGTCTGAGTGAGCACCCCTGTGGGGCCCGATTTAGTGGCCACCCGAATGGGAATTGTAAGTGGCCATCTAATTTTAGAATCTGGCTACGGCAGCGATTGCGATGAAAGTGTTCGCAACTCTATAATTAAGATTTCAGGTAACGAAGTTCTCTCTGGTGAAATTAACGAAGTAGTCGATGCTGTGATTCTCTGGTGGCGAGAAGATGATGGCGATCTGATAGATGAACTTGTAGATGGATTAACTTACCTTTCGGAGAGTGGATCATTTTGGCTAGTTACACCAAAAGCTGGTCGTGATGGCCATGTCGAACCAAGTGATATTCAAGATGCCGCACCAATTGCCGGTTTAAGTGTTACATCATCGTTTCAGATTGCCTCGGATTGGACCGCAACCAAACTTGTTGCTAGAAAATCCACTAAAAAATAGTTAGGAATAAAATGACACTAATAATAGGTGCGCTCGCTCCCGACTTTGAATTGAAGAATCAACATGGCGAGGTT
>JABMMO010000183.1 GCA_013205455.1 Actinomycetota bacterium | reverse complement strand
CCCCCATAGCTTGCAAAGTCAAAGCGGTGTCTTTCAAACTTTCGCCTTTACTAAGGCTAGATCCTTTAGCAGAAAAGTTAATTACATCAGCGGACAACCGTTTCGCCGCCGCTTCGAATGAGATTCGCGTTCTAGTTGAATCTTCAAAAAATAAATTCACCACCGTGCGACCACGTAAAGTTGGCAATTTTTTGACCGGCGCATCGGAAATTTTAGCCAATTCAGCTGCGGTATCTAGAATTAAAACCGCGTCATCGTAAGTAAGATCATTGATGCTTAGAAGATGGCGCTTCATACGTTACCTTCAATCAGCACTTCATCCAGACCATCAATTTCGGCAAGATGAACTTTCACAATCTCTTCTCTAGAAGTTGGAATATTTTTACCCACAAAGTCTGCGCGAATCGGGAGTTCTCGATGTCCGCGATCAACTAATACCGCAAGTTGAACGCTATTTGGTCGACCCAGTTCCCCGAGGGCATCTAACGCAGCCCGGATGGTACGTCCGGAGAAAAATACGTCATCAACCAAAATCACATCGGTATTTTCAATTCCACCCGCAGGGATTTCCGTCGGCAATAACGGCTTAGGCGCACGCATTCTCAGATCATCCCGAAACATGGTGATATCTAAAGTGCCACGTGGGATTGGTTTTCCTTCGATTTGCGATATTAGATCCGCAACTCGGGCGGATAGAAACGCACCCCTAGTTGGGATACCAAGAACTACTAGATTTTCACTACCGTGATTACGTTCAATAATTTCATGGGCGATGCGTCGTAATGCGCGCGTGATATCGCCTTCGTTCATGACGTTAGTCATTTTTTGCTCCTTCGCCGCCTCACAGGACGGATCGTTAAAGGTTGCCCGAGGTTACCACTTAGCTGTGGATGGACAAAATAGCCAGCAGGTTTGCGCACTACCGTGGCGCTATGAACCAAAATGAAAGTGCAAATGTGGCGATAACTTGGCCAGAGATCGGAGCGAATCTTCGAAAAATCCGGCTCCTCAAGGGCTTCACCCTGAAAGATGTCGAGCAGAAATCAAAAGGTAAATGGAAGGCAGTGGTCATCGGTTCCTATGAACGGAGTAATCGGGCGTTAACTATAAAGAAAGCGATCGTGCTGGCGGATTTTTATCAAGTCCCGCTCGGCCATCTTCTTGGCATAACTCAGAATATTAAAACCAATGACCCAACTCGGATTCGCTTGGATTTGCGGAGAATAGCTCAAGGTGCAAATACTTCACAGATCAAACTCTTTGCTGCTTGGATTACCGGGTCAAGACAAGATTGGAATGGCGAAATACTAAGCATTCGTCAAACTGATTTACTGACGTTAGCCCTTACCTTGAACCTGGCTGAGAGCGAAGTACTTACGATGTTAGATAACGCAAATTTAATTTACAAAGAAGCTAAGAAATAACAATATCTTCTTTAATAGAGGCAATTCTGCCTAGAATTCCATTCACATATCCAGCCGATTCATCGGTTGAAAGAGTTTTAGCTAGCTCTAGCGCTTCGTTGATCGCCACCGAATCTGGCACTTCGGTAGACCATAACAACTCATAAATACCAATCCGCAATATATTTCGATCTACCGCGGGCATTCGGTCCATATCCCACCCTTCAGCATATGTGGAAATCAACTCATCAATTTTTCGCCGATTATCCGATATCCCCTGCAAAAGAAGTGAGGTGTATTCTCTAATTAGAACTTCGGTTTCAGTCTTGCGCGCATCATGAATAACTATTGCAGATTGGTTACGAATATCAGCTTCGTAAAGCAAATCTAACGCACCTTTTCGGGATTTAGACCGCGCGCTCACTTATGCTCGACCCAAGTAAGCACCATTACGAGTATCTACCAAAATCTTTTCATCTTGCTTGATAAATAACGGCACCGCAACTTCAATTCCAGTTTCTACAGTTGCAGGCTTTGAGCCAGCGGAAGAACGATCACCTTGCATGCCGGGTTCGGTGTAAGTAATAGTCAGCACAACCGAAGCTGGTAGTTCGATATAAAGCGGATTGCCTTCATGGATCGCTACGACTGCATCGGTATTTTCCAACATGTAATTGGCGGCATCGCCAACCGTAATGGCTTGGATTGTCATTTGATCGTAAGTAGCGCTATCCATGAAAACAAAATCTTCGCCATCTTTATAAAGGAATTGCATATCGCGTTTTTCCAGAATGGCTACATCGATTTTGATCCCGGCGTTGAAAGTTCGATCCACAACTTTTCCAGAGAGAACTGAACGCAATTTGGTACGAACGAATGCTGGGCCCTTGCCCGGTTTGACGTGCTGGAAATCAACAACTGTCCATAGTTGGCCATCAATTGTTAACGTCATGCCGTTTTTTAAATCATTGGTCGATGCCACGTTCGCTATCCCATCATCTCTTTTTGCGCATTTAAATCCAATAACGATTAAGCCGTAAGGATACCCTGTTATTTAACTAGATTTATCAACGCCAAAATCGCTAGCCGATAAGAATCTAAGCCAAAACCAGCGATGGTTCCGTTGACTACACCAGAAATTACCGAAGTATGACGGAATTCTTCACGGGAAAGAGGATTAGAAATATGAACTTCAATAATTGGCGCTTTTAACATTACAACGGCGTCCCGAATTGCATATGAATAATGCGTGAAAGCTGCTGGGTTGAAAATTACTGGAGTTTTACTATCTGCTGTCCTATGTAAAATTTGGATTAACTCGGTTTCGCTATCGCTCTGCATAATTTCGACAGTAACGCCAGCATCCTTTGCAAATCCAGTAACTGATTCTTCCAATTCCGCATACGAGAAATCCCCATATATTGATTTTTCACGTAAATCTAATCGTGCCAAGTTCGGGCCGTTCAATACCAGGATTTTCATTCGGCAATTCTCTCATATATCTCGCGGAGTAAGTTTTCCGAAACTACTTCTAACCGATCGGTGACGCCAGGACCTTTAAGTGTCACGAACCTTATCTTCCCGCCACGATTCTTTTTATCTCGAGTTAAATTCGAATAAACCGCGCTCCATGCTGCCCGCGGATATTGGATCGGAAGGTTAAATTTGCTAGCTAATTCCCGATGCAGCGCAACATCCTTAGCGGTTAGCGTGCCATGTGCGTGACTTAATTCCGCGGCAAATACCATTCCAATCGCAACTGCTTCGCCATGTCTTAATTTATAATCCGAATCCATCTCAATTGCATGGCCGACGGTATGACCGTAATTGAGAATTTCGCGAGCGAAAGTTTCTTTAAAATCGCTCGAGACTACGGCGGCTTTAACCGCTACCGATTTCATAATCAACTTTCGATAATCAACTTCGGGCTCATTTAAATCCCGCAAAATCGACGGGTCTGCAATGAATCCGCATTTAATAACTTCAGCTAACCCAGCGTTCTGATCACGCTTAGATAATGATTGCAAAAATTCCAAATCCACGATTACTTCAACCGGGGAATGGAACGCTCCAACCAAATTCTTGCCGTGCTCTGAGTTGATGCCAGTTTTACCGCCAATGGCTGCATCCACCATCCCAGCCAACGTTGTTGGTACCGCAACCCAATCCAAACCACGTAACCAAGTAGCCGCTACAAAGCCAGCTAAATCGGAGGTCGCGCCGCCTCCGATTCCAATGATTAAATCACTGCGACTTAGATTGATTCTCCCGCAAATTTCAATGATGCTCTGAAAAACCTGGAAACTTTTCTGGGCTTCGCCATTGGGTAACCGCACGATTTCATACTTTCTGCCCAAAGCTTGTAAAGATTTTGCAATGCCCGATTCCTGATCGAAATCTTCTGGGATTAGGACCAACACTAAGTTGCGTGGCTCTGCGATAACTTGGATTCGTTCTAACCAATTCTCGCCAATTCGAACATCATATTTGCGTTCAGCGGCAACCGTAATCTGCGATTTAGCCACTATTGCAACCCTATTTTTTCTAATATCTGAGCCGCGACTTCATCTGGTTTTTTATTATCGGTAGCGATTTCCAAGGTGGCTAACGATTGATATATTGATCGACGATCTGACATCAATTTCTGCCATTGCTGCCTTGGGTTAACTAATAATAATGGTCGATCCTTGTTGAACCCTATCCGTGGCGCTGCATTTGAGATAGAGACATCTAAAAAAATTCTATTTGGGATCGCTGATATTGCCGCGATGCTTTCTTCACGGAGAATGGCGCCACCGCCCAAAGCAACTACATCCGCATCGCTTGCGCAAGCTTCTAGCACCGCCGCTACTTCCAAATTACGGAAATGCGGCTCGCCATCTTCAATAAATATTTCAAATATTTTTTTACCGGCGGTTTGTTCTACTAACAAATCAGTATCTATTGACGTACTCACTAACTTTCGCGCCAGCGCTTTCGCAATACTAGATTTGCCTGCACCAGGCGGACCGATTAAAACAATTCTTGGGGACATCAAATTATCTCTATCTAATTCGCAGCGCTGCGATATATGTTTCAAAATTTCTACGAGTTTCCGAAACGCTGTCGCCACCAAATTTCTCTAAAACAACTTCGGCTAGAACCAGCGCAACCATAGCTTCAGCAACAATTCCAGCTGCTGGAACTGCGCAGACATCCGAACGTTGGTTGATCGCTTTCGCAGCTTCGCCGGTGGCGGTATCGATTGTGTCGAGCGCCTTTGGAACGGTAGAAATTGGTTTCATAGCGGCTCTAACTCGTAAAATTTCGCCATTACTCATGCCACCTTCAGTACCACCAGCGCGATCACTTCTTCGCACTATCTGCCCTTGCAAATTTTTTTCAATTTCATCATGTGCAACCGAGCCACGTCGCTTAGCCGTAGTAAATCCATCTCCGATCTCAACGCCTTTAATCGCTTGAATTCCCATGATTGCGCCAGCTAATTTTGAATCTAATCGACGATCCCAATGCACATGCGAGCCAAGTCCGGGCGGCATGTTGTATGCCAATACTTCAACAACTCCACCTAATGTGTCACCATCTGAATGCGCTGCATCTATCTCGGCAATCATTTTTTTACTAGTTTCCGGATCAGCGCATCGGACCGGATCAGCGTCTACCAAATCTCGTTCTATAGGCAGTGGCAACTTCGCGTTTTCTGGTGTTGCCACCGCACCTATCGAGAGCACATGGCTGAGAATTTCAATACCAACCGTTTGTTTTAAGAATTGTCGCGCTACTGCGCCTAGCGCCACTCGAGTAGCGGTTTCTCGAGCGGAAGCTCGTTCTAATATTGGTCGTGCGTCATCGAAATTATATTTTTGCATACCAACCAAATCAGCATGACCGGGTCTTGGTCTAGTTAATGGCGCATTCCTGGCTAAGTTAGCAATTTCGCTCTCGGCTATTGGATCTGCAGCCATAACTTTCTCCCATTTGGGCCACTCTGAATTAGCAATTTCAATTGCGATTGGACCACCTTGAGAAACCCCATGGCGGATACCGCCAAGAATCGTAACTTTGTCTGCTTCAAAAGTTTGACGGGCACCACGACCGAAACCTAACCGTCGTCGTTGCAAATCGCGATCAATATCAGCGGTTGAAATTTCAATGGCAGCTGGCAAACCTTCAATGATTCCCACCAGAGCTGGGCCGTGTGACTCGCCCGCTGTTAGCCAACGCATTATTCAACCCCTTAATGAACGTTAAAACCTTGGGCTATTCTCGCAGATAGATACCCGATACTGCGCGTTAATTAGCTCGTCCTAGTAAAAAGCCGTGGACAATGCAGATATTGCCCCGAGAAAAAGTGCGGGAGCCATTGGAATGGCGTTCTGGCTTCGTCGAAAAATCCATTGTCCGATCGCGATCAAACCAGCGCTGCTCCAAGCGACAATAATAGCAATTTGATTGGCCATTACAATTTTGGATAATGGAAGCGATACGACTAAGAAAAATGAGATTACCAGCGCATACTTGAAATCGCCGGCGCCAACCTTGAATTTAGATAATATCGTTAGGAAGGAATAGAAAAGTACAATCACCAAGAAAACTTTGATTCTCTCGCTTGCTGTTTCGGAGAAAAAAGGGTCAGTGAATAACTTGATTATCACCAGTACAAAAATGGTGGCACTCAACTTTATTAAAACAGAATTTTGAATCAAGTGTGTGAAATAGTCATAAATTGATATATAGATACCAAAGAGTACAAAGATAAGTATTTCGATTATGGCCACGCCAAATAATAGAGGCGAGTTATAAAACTAAATTAACGGTTGTTGATAACCGCCATCACATGAGTGCGCAATTCTTCATACATCTGATCTGTTTCGAAATTGGTTCGGGTCATTAAGCGAATCTGTTCTAACGCCTGTCGAACCAATAGTTCTACTCCATCAATCACAACGCCGCCAGCTTTCTGCCACGCTATTGATGGGGCACTTGGGAAAGGTGAATAAGCAACATCAAGAAAAACTTGGTCCGCTCTCAACTCGGTGGGTATTTTGGCAACCACAACTTCCGATGCAGTGCTGGGAAGTGTGCTAACAATTAACGAATGCCCGGAAATTTCATTAAGCATATTGAAATCATGTAAATTCACTGAACTT
>JABMMO010000182.1 GCA_013205455.1 Actinomycetota bacterium | reverse complement strand
GTATTGCACCGACTCGCGCCACGTGGGGTCGACATGAATTTAGTAAATTGGAATACCGCAAGGAGTGAAGACGGTAGCTGGAAAATTAATTTAGATTATCCAAATCGAGATGGTGCCGGAACTGCAACTTGGAGTTTTGATACAGCTCGTAAAACTTTAACTTCAGAAGATGAAGGTGCTCGATGGATTGGTGGCGAAGAAAGTCTTGCTAAGCCAGCACCCCGCAATGACCATGGCATGATTTTCCCAACTGGTGACACATCAAATTCAGATCGACAAGCTCCGCGGTTGGTCTCAGTCAGAACTGACCCGATGCAAGATGAAAATAATCCAATTGAAGCGCCAACCGCCCCAGCCCTTCAGGAAACTTTAGATATTGAGCCAGAAGCAAAGCGCGATGGTGTGAAACGGAGAATCTCAATCCCATCTTGGGATGACATTATGTTTGGTTCTAAGCGAGACAAAGAAGAAGAAGAATAAATTTAACTTGCACTTCCGCAGAACAACGGAATTTCTAACTCAGCTGGCGTAAGTCCGCCATGATGGCCAACCATAGCTAATTGTTGTTTTTCCTTATCCGGTTCAATTAATACCAAATCGCCATTAGGAATCGCAATTACATCGCCCAACCGATCAAAGCTATCTTCTGTAACAAGTGCCCCAAATAGGCCCGCCGTTATTGCATCTTTTTTCAAATATAACAGAACTGCTTCGCCAAAAAACTCTTGCCATTGCAAAAACACGTCATGATCAGAACCATCTCTGACATACAGATGTCTGGCTCTCGGTTCGCCACCAATTAAAGTTACATTTTCCAATAGCAAATTATCTTTACCTAATATGGTGAAGTCTTTCCGATTAATCATGCCGTGGTCGGCAGTCAACCAAATTCGAGTTCCAGATGGCAACCACTCAAGTAGCCCAGTTACTAACTCATTAATTTTTGCAAGTGCAACTAACCATTTCTCTGAACCCATACCATCGCTATGAGACGCCTCATCCAAATCACTAATGTAAACATATGCAAACGAATTTGGCTTTGCTAGCGCAATTGCCGCTTGCGTAATCAATTCAGTCGAACTATTACCACCACGATATTGAGCGCCGCGCAGCGCAGCTTCAGTAAAACCACTATCTTGATAGCGTTTTGCAGCTACATGTGAAACAGAAATTCCAGCGCGAACTCCACGTTCAAAGAGAGTATCTACGTTCTGCCATGTAACCGGATCAACTCTTTCATCCCAACGTAACGCGTTTAGAAGTCGTCCCGGTACACCGCTTCTTGGAACCCGCATGGTGTATCCCAACATGCCATGTTCGCCTGGATGAACTCCAGTACCTAAAGAAGTTAAATTTGTAACTGTAGTAGAAGGAAAATTAGATGATAGCGTCGTGATAAATTTCATTTGATCTTTAATCGGAAGTTGTGAACCATATTCCGCAATTGCATTACTTCCCATACCATCAATAAGAACTATGCACTCACGTGCTGCCGGACTCTCCCCGATTAAAAGCGAATCTTCCGTATCTGCTAAACCTAGGCTCGAAAAAACTGACTGCGATAAGTCAGAGAGTAGGTGCGCCATAGGGCGTATCTTTCCAGTAAAAATTGACGATAACCTTCAGCCTTATGAGCACTTTCGCTACTGCGGTAAAGCGTGCGATTTCCGATAAATCTCCAATTGTTGCCTTGGAATCCACGATTATTAGCCATGGACTCCCGCGTCCAGCAAATTTAGAAGTCGCCCTTGAGGTTGAAGCGATTGTTCGAGCTAACGGTGCAACACCTGCAACAATTGCAATGATTGATGGCGAGGTTCACATTGGACTAGAGCCAAGTGAATTAGATCGAATTGCAAATGATGCGAATGTAGCAAAAGCATCCACTAGAGACTTAGCAATATTTGCAGCCAAAGGAATTAGCGCGGCAACTACGGTCGCAGCAACTGCCCAGATTGCGCATGCTGCAGGTATTTCTTATTTTGCAACCGGTGGTTTGGGCGGAGTCCATAGCGGTGCTCGCGAATCTTGGGATGAATCTGCAGATCTATTTGCACTTGCAACTACCCCAATCACCGTCATTTGCGCCGGCGTTAAATCAATCTTAGATGTAGCAGCCACTTTGGAACGGTTAGAAACTTTTGGTATTCCGTTAATCGGCTACAAGACCGACCGATTCCCTGGTTTCTATTTGATTGATTCCGGATTTCCACTAGAACATCGCGTAGATTCGGTATTTGAGATTGTAGAAATCTTAAGTAAGCGGCGCCAGCTTAAAACTGATAATTGCGCATTAATCGTTGCCAATCCAGTAGAAAGTGAGATGGCACGCACAACCCATGATCAACTTTTAAAAGCTGGCTTAGCGAGCGCAACGGCGAAAAATATTACTGGCAAATCGGTCACCCCGTTTTTGCTAGATTTCTTTCACAACGCCAGCAATGGCGAATCTCTTAGAGTAAATATTGAAATCATTAAATCAAACGCAAAACTAGCGGCACAAATTGCCGCGGCTGCCCAATAAAAATGGGGCTAATCCTATGCATCGGTGATGTGATGCTTGATGTTGTAGTTCGAATCAACACTGAGGTTAATTACGGAAGTGATACCCCGGCCAAGATCTCAACACATGGTGGCGGCGCAGCGGCAAATGTGGCTTCATGGTTAGCTTTCTCAAACCACGAAGTACAACTTGTTTCCCGAGTTGGGGATGATCCTGCCGGCACCGCAGTAATGGCCGAGCTTGATAAATTAGGTGTGCAGCATGGAAATATCGTTATTCAGGGCGCTCAAACCGGAGTAGTTGCAGTGCTAGTAGACAAAACTGGCGAACGAACAATGTTTCCAGAATCTGGTGCAAATTCCGGCTTAAACCTTTCGGATCTACCAGCTTTGGAAAATGTTTCGGCAGTTTATCTATCTGGATATTCGCTGCTGAATCCAGCGTCTACTACTGGGGTGGTTGCGATGGTGAACGCAATCACATCTGAAAGGATTCCAATTATTTTTGACCCAGCTTCAGTCGGAACTATGAACCATGTCGGTCTAGCATCTGTAAAAAATATTCTGCCAAGAATGGATATCGTAATTCTCAATGAGGAAGAGGCTTTTTATTTAACCGGAAGAAGTGATATTCAATTAGCGCTTAAAGAACTTAACGAATTGGTCCCAATTGTTGTAATCAAACGCGGATCTCAAGGAGCTATTGCGATTAAACGTGATCTTGATTCTGTTGAAGTATCAGCAAAATCCGCAAATGTAATTGATACAACTGGCGCTGGCGATGCATTCGCTGCCGGATTTATCGGTTCTTGGATAGAAAAATCTGATCTATTGGCCGCAATGGGAAGCGCAATTGACCTTGCAACCCAATGTGTCGCAATTATCGGAGCAAGACCGCCAGTCAATCCCTAACTTTTCTACTTTTACTTGGCAGAATCACGCCCGTGAGTAAAAAGCCAGAGAGCAAAGCAAGTAAGAAGACAGCCAAGGTTGTCGGTCCAAAGCCAGGCGAATACGCCGGCAAGATCGTTGACATTGATGTCTCCTCTGAAATGTCAGAATCATTTCTGGAATATGCATACTCAGTTATTTATTCACGAGCACTTCCAGATGCGCGCGATGGTTTAAAACCAGTACATCGAAGAATTCTGCACCAGATGGCAGATATGGGGCTTCGTCCCGAACGCGCCCATGTAAAGAGCGCGCGAGTTGTTGGTGAAGTGATGGGTAAATTGCATCCACATGGCGATGGCGCTATCTATGATGCGTTAGTTCGTATGTCACAAAGCTTTTCAATGCGATTGCCACTTATTGATGGCCACGGAAACTTCGGATCGTTAGATGCTGGCCCGGCCGCGATGCGTTACACCGAAGCGCGATTAGCAAGCGCTGCCATGTTGATGGTCGAAGAAGCTGATGAGAACACCGTAGATTTCGCTTCGAATTACGATGGCCAATTATTGGAACCTCAAGTTCTACCCGCGGCTTTTCCTAACCTATTAGTAAATGGCACGACTGGTATCGCGGTCGGTATGGCTACAAATATGGCGCCGCATAACTTAGGTGAAGTAATTGCAGCGACAAAACATTTGATTGAAACGCCAAATGCAACCCTAAAACAATTAATGAAATTTATTCCTGGTCCTGACTTCCCTACCGGTGGCGAGCTGGTCGGCAAAGAAGGAGTGTTTGAGGCATACCAAACTGGTAAAGGCGCCTTCAAAGTTCGAGCCAAAGTTGAAATTAGTAAAGTGACATCGAGAAAAGTGGGCATCACGATTACCGAGCTCCCATTCAATATTGGTCCCGAAAAAGTTGTTGAGAAGATTTCAGATTTAGTAAAAGCTAAGAAAATTCAAGGAATCTCAGATATTATCGATTTAACCGACGGCCAACAAGGTACCAAGGTTGTAATTGAACTTAAGAACGGGTTTGAACCAGAGGAAGTACTGGCAAATCTTTACCGGCTAACCCCACTTGAAGATGCTTTCTCCATTAATGCAGTTGCGCTAGTTGGCGGTAAGCCACGAACTCTTGGCTTAAAAGAATTCCTCCAAGTCTTTATCAACCATCGAATTGAGGTGGTTACTCGTAGATCTAATTTCCGTAAAGATAAAGCCACTGCGAGATTGAATTTAGTAGATGGACTTCTCAAAGCAATTATCGATATCGACAAAGTCATTAAGATCATCCGAGGTAGCGATGATGCTAATGCCGCAAAAGCTGCGCTCATTAAAGGTTTTAAGTTAAGCGACGAGCAAGCTATTTATATTTTAGATATGCCACTCCGGCGCCTAACCAAAATGTCTAAGTTGGAATTAGAATCCGAACAGAAAGAACTTAAAGCAACTATTGCAGCTCTAACTGCGCTATTAAAGAGCGATGATGCGCTCCGAAAGCAAGTATCGGATGAATTAACTGAGGTATCAAAGAAATACGCGACGGAGCGTCGTACAAAACTAATTGACTAAGCGTCGATCCGATCGCGATCGATATCTGCTGTTGAAATAAAGTCTTTTCGAGGCGCTACTTCATTGCCCATCAAGAGTTCGAACATCTTCTCGGCAGCTGCTGCATCTTTTACGGTAATTCTACGAAGGGTGCGATGGTTTGGATCCATGGTGGTTTCACGGAGTTGATCCGAATCCATTTCACCAAGACCTTTATAGCGCTGGATTGGTTCTTTCCAACGTTTTCCCTGTTTGGCTAAATCTGCAAGTAATTTTTTCATCTCATCATCAGAGTAAGTGTAAAAAACTTCACCCTTCTTGCCGCCACCGCCTAAAATATCAATGCGATGCAACGGTGGAATCGCCGCAAAAACTCGACCATCATCGATTAACGGTTTCATATAACGATATAACAGGGTCAATAGCAAGCAGCGGATATGTGCGCCATCAACATCTGCATCTGACATGAGAATTACCCGACCGTATCGAGCATCATCGATCATGAATGATTTTCCGGAGCCAGCTCCGATAACTTGAATGATTGAGGCGCATTCAGTGTTATCAAGCATTTGAGAGAGTGAAGCTTTTTGAACATTAAGAATTTTCCCGCGGATTGGCAAAATTGCTTGGTACTCCGAGTTACGCGCCGCTTTAGTAGTGCCTAGCGCAGATTCACCTTCAACTATAAATAATTCAGTTCTAGAAACATCTTCGGATCGGCAATCTGAAAGTTTGGCGGGTAAGGAGGAACTCTCCAACGCATTTTTGCGGCGTTGCAATTCTTTATGGGCTCTAGAAGAGATACGGGTTCGAGATGCCGCCGCGACCTTTTCTAGAATTAATCGACCGTTAGCTTTATCGATGCGCTTTGTCGTGTTGAAGAACTTCTTTAACTCATCACCAACGACGGTAGTTACGATCTTCGTTACTGCTGGGGTACCTAGAACTTCTTTGGTCTGGCCCTCGAATTGTGGTTCTTGCATTCGGACCGTGACAACTGCGGTTAAACCTTCAAGAATGTCATCTTTAATTACATCTAACTCGTTCTTTTTCAATGTTCCAGTTGATCGCAAAATATCGTTAAAGGTTTTTGTGAGCGCGCGTTCAAAACCTTGAACGTGGGTTCCACCTTTAGGGGTACTAATAATGTTTACAAACGAGCGCATCGTGGTCTCGTAGCCGTTGCCCCATTTAATTGCTACATCTACATCCATATCACGCTCAACATCGGTAGGTTCTAAATGGCCTTGGTCATCAAGCACCGGCACTGTTTCTTGATAATGACCGCGCCCTTGTAGTCGAATTACATCGCCGACTGGATCATCTGGCTGTAAAAAGTGGCAATATTCCGAAATGCCGCCTTTGTGATAAAAAGTCTCACTTGTCTTATCTTTGTTCCGATTGTCATTAACAATGAGCGTGATGCCCGGAACTAAATAAGAAGTTTGGCGGGCCCGTGCGTAAATTTCTTCGATGTCATGTTCGGCATCTTTTAAGAATATTTGGCGATCCGACCACCATTTAACCCGAGTACCAGTAATTTTTGAGGAAACTTTTCCGATAATCCGTAGCCCAGATTTTGCTTCGAATGGCGCGTTTGGACCATCACCCTCAAAAATTCCAGCAACACCACGTTTAAATGACATCCAATAAATTTTAGAATCTCGATCAACTTCAACATCAAGTCGAGCTGCAAGTGCATTTACAACAGATGCACC
>JABMMO010000181.1 GCA_013205455.1 Actinomycetota bacterium | reverse complement strand
GCGCCAAGCCTGCGCTAATGACAATCGCGAATGGGTGCGGCATTATCGAGAAATGAAGAAATTCAGCGCATGGCAGGTGGTTATTGCCCTGACGCTAGGCGTTGGAATACATGTAAGTGGCGTAGGAATGCAAAGTGTTTCCGGCGCTGGGTTAAATGCGCTCGCTGCGATTGAGAATTTACCGGTTAAAGGTCGCGCACCGAAAACGGGATATTCGCGGGCCGAATTTGGGAGCGCATGGGCTGATGTAGATAAGAATGGTTGCGATACTCGGAACGATATTTTGCGTCGAGATTTAACTGCGGTTATTTATAAAGTTAAGACGCAGGACTGTGTGGCACTTACTGGCGTATTGATCGATCCATATTCGGGAACGATGATTTCGTTTGTTCGGGGTAACGTTACAAGCTTGGAAGTGCAAATTGATCACGTGGTTGCGCTCTCTAATGCTTGGCAAACTGGTGCATTTGGGTTGAGTGCTGATCTGCGAAAGGCATTTGCAAATGATCCGTTGAATTTATTGGCAGTAAAGGGATCGCTAAATCAACAGAAGAGCGATGGTGATGCCGCAACATGGTTGCCACCGTTGAAGAGTTTTAGATGTACATATGTGGCGCGACAAGTTGCGGTTAAGTTGAAATATAAATTGTGGGTAACTGCGCCAGAAAAAGTTGCAATGGTGAAAGTGTTAAGTAGCTGTCCTAAGTTAGCGCTACCAAATTAGTTTTACGCTTTGCTTTAAATAGTGGGGTGAGCGACGGGGCTCGAACCCGCGACATCCCGGACCACAACCGGGTGCTCTACCAGCTGAGCTACGCCCACCATGTTTCGTTATTAAGTTTTGTAGAAGTGCTGATTGTACCTGTTACTTTTCGGGGCTGGATTTGCTCGCGAAAATCACGCTCCGGTAGTACTTCAACTCCTCGATTGAATCTTTAACATCGCCCATTGCGCGGTGATTGCCGGTCTTCTTTGGCGCATTGAAATAGGCGGAGGCGTACCAACGGCGCGCGAGCTCCTTAATAGAGGAGACATCGATGATTCGGTAATGGAGGAAGGCATCGAGGAGCGGCATATCGCGGGCGATGAAGTTCCGGTCGGTCGCGATGGAGTTGCCAGCGAGTGGGGATTTGCCGGATTCAACGCCAACTGATTCGAGGTGCGCGATAACTTTCGCTTCCGCATCGGCGAGGGTGGTTCCGCTAGATATAAGAGGTAAGAGCCCAGATTCGCTATGCATATTGGTTACGAACTCGTTCATCCCGGCAAGTTTTTCGGGGGTAGTGGCGATGAGGATGTCGATGCCATCGCCGATTGGGTTTAATTCAGAATCGGTAACTTGGACTGCGATTTCGACGAGGGCATCGTTTTCAAGAGAGAGCCCGGTCATCTCGCAATCAATCCAAATTAGGTGCGGATTGTCGATAGCCATGGGGAAACCTTATGGGGTGGGAGCGGTTTTGCTCGACAAGTTAATTCACTATTCGTTCACCTGGTATTAACCAACGAGACAGGCGGCGCAACCTAGTTGGGGGCAGTATCGCGTCGTGAGCATTAGCGAAACGACCAAAATCGCGATCCCGGAACCACGCGAAATTTCAACAGTTCCGCGGTTTTCAGATCGAGTTTTTAGAGTAGTGGTCTCTCTAGGTGGAATTTCATCTTTGGTAATTCTTGGAGCAATTGCATTCTTTCTTGGCATACGCGGCTTTGATGTTTTATCAAATACTGGAATCAAATTTATTACACAATATGAATGGTATTCCGCGATTAATACTGATGGCACCGCAGGGGAGCAAGCTTCTACATTTGGCATTGGCGCAATGTTGGTTGGCACAATTATTACAGCTTTAATAGCGGTGGCAATCGGCGTGCCAATCGCTGTGGCATCTGCACTATATCTAAATTTCTACGCTCCAACCGCGGTTCGTGGCTTCTTAGTTTCAGTTATAGATCTAATGGCTGCTTTCCCTTCCATTCTCTTTGGCTTATGGGGTTTCAATGTTTTAATGCCAGGCGGTGAGTATTGGGCTAAGTTGCTTCACAAATATTTGAGTTTTGTGCCATTGTTTGATGTATCGGCACCAGTTTTTTCGCGCTCGCCTTTTATCGCTGGTGTTGTATTAGCGATAATGACCATTCCAATCATCACTTCAGTCTCACGTGAAGTATTTTCTCAAACACCATTAGATCGAATTCAAGCTGCTTATGCACTTGGCGCAACTAAGTGGTCAATGATTCGCGCAGTGGTATTGCCATTTGGATCTTCGGGAATTGTTGGTGGCGCTATGTTGGGGCTCGGTCGAGCAATGGGAGAAACCGTCGCGGTATTTACTGTGCTAAACATTGTTTTCCAAGCAAATTTTCAAATTTTGCTCGGTGCTGGTGGCAACGTCGCCTCCCTGATAATTTTGAAATTTGGCGAAGCTTCTGGGGAGGAAATAAACGCTCTCATGGCTGCTGGCTTAATTCTATTTTTGCTCACTCTTTTAGTTAACACGGTTGCAGATTTGATCGTGAATCGCTCCGGCAGAAAGGGGCGCTAATAATGTCAAATGTCACCGCCCCGAAGCCAATGAAACCGTGGCGTCCTACTCCAAAAGAGTTGCTACCAAATTTATTTGCCGGCATTTTTGTTTTGTGTGGATCTTGGATTTTAATTGAATTCACTGGACTGAGTGGAAAACTTGGTGCTTTTTTATCAGCGTCAATATTGACTTTAATTTCAGTTACGTTGATTGCAAATTATAAGAGCGGCACAAACGCCGGCAAGAATGCGTTTTTTGGAACCTTGGTTGCAATTGGTGGAATTTTAGCGATATTGCCGGTAGTAAGTATTATTTTTACAGTTCTAGTCAAAGGAACTAAAGGAATCTATCTTGGTTTCTTTACAACCGATATGTCTTTAGCGAGCGTCAACGATGAATTGACTGTCGGTGGCATCCTCCACGCAATCATCGGTACCGTATTGCTAATTGCACTTGCGATGGTTATCTCAGTACCGCTTGCAATCCTTACTGCGCTTTATCTCACGGAAATTAAAGGACCAGGCTCTCGTCTAATTAGATTCTTAGTGCAGGCGATGAGCGGTGTACCGTCAATCGTTGCTGGTTTATTTATTTATTCTGCGTTTATAACTGGAACGGGTCGCGGATTCTCTGGCTTTATGGGCTCGTTAGCGTTAGCAATTTTAATGCTACCAACTGTGGCACGAACAGCTGAAGAAGTTTTACTTTTAATTCCATCTGATTTAAGAGAAGCTGGCTTAGCTTTGGGCGGAACTCAATGGCGCACCGTTGCAATGGTCGTAGTACCTGCCGCAAAAAGCGGTTTGGTGACGGCAATTATTTTAGGGGTTGCTCGAATTGCTGGTGAAACCGCACCATTGCTTTTCACAACTGGTGGTGGCGACACTGTAAATGGAAATCCTTTTAACGGCGTAATGGGATCAATTCCATTTGCTATTTGGAAAGCTTTAATTTCTGGTTCAGATGAATCAAACGCGCGGGCTTGGGCGTCAATATTAGTTCTATTGAGTTTAGTAATGGTGCTTTTCTACACTGCACGAAAACTTGGAAAGAGGAAAATATAAATGAGTGAGACCGTTAAACCATCCTCGTTAGCCAGCATTGCTGCTACGAAAAGTGCTAGAACCCCAGGTAGCGCTCCGTTAGGGACTGGACTCGAAGCGCGGAATCTCCATGCGTGGTTTGGTAAAAATCATGTGCTCTCGGACATCTCGTTGGATTTTGTTGCTGGAACTGTTACGGCGTTGATTGGACCATCTGGATGCGGAAAATCAACTTTTATTCGTACCTTAAATCGAATGCACGAATTTATCCCTACCGCGGCGATGGCTGGACAAGTTTTATTGGACGGAAAAGATATTTATGCTGCAGGTGTAGATGTCACGAAAATTCGCCTAAGAGTCGGCATGGTCTTTCAAAAACCAAATCCGTTTCCATCTATGACAATTGGAGAGAATGTACTTTCGGGATTGAAGCTCGCTCAATTAAAGCGATCTAATAAAGAAGATTTAATGGAAGAATGTTTAGTACGGGCAGGACTTTGGAATGAAGTTAAAGATCGATTAAACGCCCAAGGCGGCTCGCTCTCTGGCGGACAACAACAACGTCTTTGTATCGCTCGCTCACTTGCAGTTAAGCCAGATGTACTGCTAATGGATGAGCCATGTTCGGCGCTAGATCCTGGGTCAACGCTACGAATCGAAGAAACTATTCGAGAACTCTCGAAAACTATGACGATTATCATCGTGACCCATAACATGCAACAAGCTGCTCGAATTTCAGATTACACCGCATTTTTTCTAGCAGATGGCCATGCAGGTGTAATGGTTGAAGTTGGTCCAACCAGCGAGATATTCGCCCGTCCAAAAGATCAAAGGACGGAAAATTATGTGACTGGCAGATTCGGTTAGTACTTAACCATCTGTTCATCTTAATTTTCACTGCTGTTTATTCGCTTTACCTCAAAAGTTTCCATTAAAACTTTAACGTTACCCTCAATCCCACCTAGGGAAAGTGTCTAGTTAAAGGAGACCAATGTGGTCCGCAAGAATTTTGTAAAAATTTTTTCAATATTAACTGCAATTGTCTTACTTTCGGCAGGCTCTGCTAACGCTGCTGGAGTTAACTTAATTGGTGGCGGCGCAACTTTCGCAAACCCAATCTTGGATGCTTGCAAAGCAGAATATGCGCGCGACAGTGGAAATAGTTATATTTATAACTCTTTAGGATCAGGTGCTGGACGATCTGGAATTGATAAGGGTGATTTCGACTTTGGTTGGTCAGATACACCTCACCTTGGTACATCTGCGCCTGCTGGAATGATGCACCTACCTGTGGTCGCTGCGCCTGTCGCAATAATGTATAACTTGCCAGGTGTAACAAAGCAGCTTAATTTATCAGCAACAACTCTTGCAAAGATTTTTTCTAGAACTATCACAATGTGGAATGACCCAGCAATCAAAGCTGATAACAACCGGGTGGTCAAGACACCAATATTTGAAACGGTTAAAACCAAAGTTACAATCGATGGCAAAGTTTCATATACCGAAGTTGTTAAAAAAGATGCAAAAAGTAACCCAATTGTGAAGCGCTATACATCGCAGCGGGAAGCTATTTCTCTACCAAAGACCGCAATTACGGTCGTGTATAGAAATGACTCATCTGGAACTTCAGGAATTTTTACTAACTACTTAGCTGCTACAGCTCCAACGGTTTGGACCAAGAAGGGTAATAATGATTTTCCTTCGTCATTTCCTGGAAACATAAACGATGTCTCAAACCTTGGAAAAATTCAAGGCGCTAAAGGTTCTGAGTTAACTAGTGCTTTAGTTGCTAAGACCGTTGGTTCGATTACATATGCAGAAAAAGATTATGCGACTAAGAATAAGCTTCCAGTAGCAAAATTATTCAACAATGTAGATATTGCGGTCGCGCCTGGCGCAGCTGGCGTATCAGCATTTTTGAGTGGTGCTACTTTTAATACGAATGGAACTTTAACTTTGGATTACGCAACCTTAAGTCCAGTTGCTTACCCATTAGGTTCTACATCGTATGCCCTCGTACTAACTAAATATAAGGATGCAGCTAAAGGTGCAGCTGTTAAGGAACTCATGACATACATCCTTGACAAATGCGCTGCTAAATTTCCTGCAACTGAATTCGCAGTTATAGATGGCGGTTTATATGACTTTAACAAATCTTTGATTGCGAAGATTAGTTAATTCCTAGGTAGCAAGAATAAAAAAGGACCGTCGAGGGGCGGTCCTTTTTTAATCCCTAAAATTTCTGCAATTTAATACTTTTATAACGCTATGTGCGCCTGGCAGGAATCGAACCTGCGACAACCGGCTTAGAAGGCAGGTGCTCTATCCAACTGAGCTACAGGCGCATTGCTGTGAAATGGAACATGCATATTG
>JABMMO010000180.1 GCA_013205455.1 Actinomycetota bacterium | reverse complement strand
GGCAGCAAAGTTGATCGCACCCGGCTAACCATTGTTTCGCCAGACTCCGGACGGGTACGGGTAGCAGAACGTTGGAGCGATCTGCTTGGCGGCTGCCCAATTGCATTTATTCATAAGACTCGCGATCCGCGAATTCCTAATGAATCCATTACTGGTCGAGTTGTTGGTGATGTAACTGGACAAACTTGTGTAGTTATTGACGACATGATTGATACTGCTGGAACTATTACTAAAGCAGTAGATGCTCTTATCGAAGCCGGTGCAAAAGAAGTAATCGTCGCTGCTACTCACGCAGTTTTCTCTGGTCCTGCGGCGGAACGATTACGTAATTCAAAAGTGAGTGAAGTGGTAATTACCGATACGTTGCCAATTTCGGAAGAGAATAAATTCTCGAATTTAACGGTGCTCCCGATTGCGCCATTAATTGCCCGGGCTATTCGCGAAGTTTTTGAAGATGGCTCAGTCACAAGTCTTTTCGATGGGATGAGCTAGCCCCGCTTTTACGCGGCAGATAATCGCCGTTTTGCTTTAACTCGACCGCTCCCACTAATCTGTCGCATGTAACGGCGAGGGATAAATCTCGACAATCCGTAATCGACGCAGACACAGGAGCAAACGAAGATGGCTGAAATAACAATAAAGGGAACAATTCGTACCGAATTTGGTAAAGGTCCTTCCCGTAAAGCACGACGCGATGGCTTAGTTCCAGCGGTTATTTATGGCCATGGCGAAGCGCCAACTCATATCTCACTGCCAGCACGTGAAGTTGGAATTGCAATCAAGACTGCAAACGTTCTTCTCGATATCGACCTAGGCAGCAAAACAGAATTAGTACTACCTAAATCAATCGTTCGCAATCCGCTAAAAGGAACGCTCGAACACATTGATCTTGTAATTGTTCGCCGTGGTGAAAAAGTTATAGTGGCAGTCCCAGTTCACGCTACTGGTGAATTCGATCGCGACGGAATTTTGGAACACGTTAACAACACAATTGAAGTTGAAGCCGAAGCAACTGCAATCCCAGCATTCTTAGAACTCGACATGACCGGTTTAATGGCTGGCGAATCTAAGTATGCTGCTGATGTAGTCCTGCCTGCTGGCATAACGCTAGTGAGTGATCTAAAAATGACCGTAGTTCACCTTTCAGTTCGTGCCGCACAAGAAGAAGTTGTTGTTGTTGCACCTGTTGAAGGCGATGCTGCCGCAATGGCTGCTGCTCCAGCTGAAGGCGAAGCCGCGAAAGAAGAAAAGAAGTAACTTTTCTTTCGACGAGGCTAACCTTGCTCCATGGCTAATCGTTGGCTCATTGTCGGACTCGGTAATCCAGGTCCGGAATATGCGAATACGCGTCACAACATCGGCGCGCTCGTAGTTGAGCGAATGGCGGCACAATCTCAAGCAAAGTTTTCGGCTCATAAAGCGCGCGCAGATATTGCTGAAATTCGATTAGGCGTTGGCGGCGAAACTCCGGTTTTAATTTTGGCAAGACCGCGTTCGTATATGAATGAATCTGGCGGCCCAGTAAAAGGTTTGGTTGATTATTTTTCAATCGCGCCAGATCAGATTATTGTTTTGCATGATGAATTAGATATTGAATTCAATTCGATTCGAGTAAAACTGGGCGGCGGCGATAACGGCCACAACGGTCTAAAAAGTGTTACCCAATCAATGGGAAACGGCGAGTATTACCGAATCCGAATGGGAATTGGTCGCCCACAAGGCCAGCAAGATCCAGCTGATTTTGTGCTGAAGCAATTTGCTAGCCAAGAGAAGAAAGATCTTGAAGTCTTTCTAGCCGAGGGTGGCGATGCGATTGAATCGCTAATCACGCAAGGACTCGAAAAAACCCAACAAGATTTTAATTCTTAAATTTTCTTTATCGGTTTACCAATTAACGGTGAAGAAATAGTCCTTAATCGCAAGTCGACGGTAGAATCTCCTTTGTAAGCCCCCTTTGATACCCCAGGTATTGAAAGTTGGGGCCAATTCGCGTTGCGCAAGTATGAAAGGAGTGGTGATGCAAGGGTTATTAGATGTACTCGGACGAGCAATCGATCTCGATAAGTACTTTACGGAAGCAATAACTGATGTTGTCTGCGTGCAATCGCTTACGCCATTTCTATTAAGCCATCGCGCAAGCACCAAGCCAATCGTAATTGTCACGCACTCAAGCCGTCGCGCCGAAGATATCGGGAATGAGTTGTCGGCAATATTGGGTAAAGAAGCAATAATTCAATTTCCGGCTTGGGAAACCCTGCCACATGAAAAATTAAGTCCAAAGAGCGACACCGTTGCGCAACGAATTCATGCGCTATATCAATTACAGAACGCAACTGGAAAAGCAAAAATACTTATCGCGCCTATCAGAGCCTTAATTCAACCGCTTGTAGGCACCATCACCGAAACTCCATTACAGCAATTAGAAATAGGAGTAGAGATATCGCTTTCTAAATTGGTTTCGCAACTTACTTTTATGGCTTACACCCGAACGGATTTAGTAGAACGTCGCGGAGATTTTTCAGTTCGTGGCGGGATCGTAGATATTTTTCCACCATTAGAAGAACACCCAGTTCGTATTGATTTTTTCGGTGATGAAGTCGAAGAGATGCGCTATTTTGCAGTTTCGGATCAGCGAACTTTTACCCCTTATCTTGGAAAATTAGAAATATTGCCGTGTCGTGAACTTCTAATAACTGATGATGTAAAGGCCCGCGCACTTGCGCTAGCCGGTGCATATCCAGAGCTAAGTGATATTTGTACTCGAATTTCGCAAGGTACTTATGTAGAAGGCATGGAGTCGCTAGCGTCAGCCTTATCGCCTTCGATGAAGCCGCTTCTTTCTTATTTAAGCAAGGGGAGCGAACTAATTCTTTTAGATGAAGAACGAAATAG
>JABMMO010000179.1 GCA_013205455.1 Actinomycetota bacterium | reverse complement strand
GTACTTCTCTTGTAACCATCCGAATAAAATCATCGAAGCGTTAACACCAAAGATAGCGATGATTGCAGATATTTCAGAAACCCCAGTTACTTGGGCGATTAAAACGATCATTACCGATGAACTAATTGAATATTCGACCCACCGGAAGTAATTACGTTGCGCAGCAAGGCCAGCGCTATAACGTGGGAAAAATTTTGGACTTGCCACAATAAAGTGCGCTAACGCCGATAGCCCTAAAAAGATCGCAACCGTTAACCCAACTGGCGTACTAAACAAAACTACCGGTGGCGCAAATGATGATCCCGGTGGGCCCGACATATATGTAGCGGTAACCGGTAACGCGAAGTCATTGCTCAAGGCCAATACCGCGGCCATTTGGAGCAGGTGCAAAATACCAGCGTAGATATTTGTCTTACGAAGATTCATTGCGGTAATTGTTTTTCCCATTCGCATATTCTACCTGCGTTAAGGATTTCTGCTCGGTGTACTATTTAGAAATGCGCTTCTTAATTTCAAGTCTAATTGCGGTTAGCCTGCTAAGCACATCGACGGCCGTTGCGCACCAGCCAGTAATCCTGCTTCAGAGTGATACGACTGCCGCAAAAGGACCATTATTAGTCGATGGCACAATCTCATTTGCGGTAAGAGCTTCTTTTACTAAAACTGGTCAGACACAGGCGCTACGTGCGCAGTTCAAGGTAGGGGATCAATTAGCTCTGCAATATTTAATCGTAGACAAAAAGCCAGAAAATTCCTTAAAGAGCAATCAATTACCAGTTGTTTTGATCACTGCACCATCAGGCAAGAAAATAACTATGAAAATTAATGAGCGGACAAAGTTCTTTGAACCGTACAGTCAGACGAATTATTTCTATCTCGCGCGGTTTAATGGTCCCGCTGAAGAAGGCATCTATAAAGTTTCGATAACATCGAAGGCAAAATCGTCAATTACGCTAGCTATAGGTGAGAAAGAGATTCGAGGCCAGGTAGTTAGAGATTATGAAAGTCTTACTAAATGCCCTAGCGCTACTACATCAGATGCAAGTTCTGGAATTACCCAACTCCGCGCGAATGCGCTAATTGGCATGAATGAGGCCGCTGCAGAGAACTGCGCGAATCAACTTAATTGGTTATATCGAATTGCAGAACGCGATGAAGAGTTGTTTATGTTGACTAAGGATTACCGAATAAACCGAGTCACGGTATACGTAAAAGCGGGCTTAGTAACAAAAGTTGATGTCGGTTAAATTCCTACCACCAAGGAACTCATTTTTTATTTAAATAAGTTTCTTTTTAATCTGATTTATAATCCCACCACGTCTTGCCATCGCCATACTCACAATCAAGAATCTTCGCGCAGAAGGCATCTAATGATTTCGCCCCGTTGTATTGCTCTTTATCTAGTCCCCATGAAGTGATACCAACAACAAATCCTTCATTGTCGATCAGTGGCCCACCGCTGCTGCCATGAGAAATATTGTTGGTCATTAAAATCTCAGCAGAATTTGTATTGATTACATTTCCAAATGAAACAGAACCCTCGTACCCATCAGCACTTCCTAAAGCCATTACCCAATAACCGGGCCAGGGTGGGTTATCAGACAACTTAAGTACTGGCAACCTCTTGGCACTTGCTACAACCGCGATGTCATTCTCTTCATCCCACTCCACAATCACAGCAGCTACAGGTTTCTCATATAGAAGTGCTATTTTGACGGTGCCTGCACCACCAATGCAATCTTCAATCACATGGTGGTTTGTGATTAGAGTTGTTGGATATTCCCCAGATAACTTAGTTTTAAGTTCAATCGCCCAAGCAGTTCCTTGCGATTCTTTACCAACCTTTGGCTCACACCAAATAGTGACCGTTGAATCCTGAGTTCTCTCTACCAAAGAACTAATACTTCGTGGCGTGACGTAACCATCTTGCTCTGGATCTGTAAGTTCATATTGCTTTGCAGGGGACCATGCTAATAAAAAGGCACCGAGCGCAAATGGTGCCGCGATTATTATCAGAAAGGCAATGAATTTATTCCCAGGTGATTGATTCATAGATTAATCGTAGAACTCACCACTGACATTTACCGATTCCGGGGCGCTACTTTCGCACCATATTAATTAGGTAAGAGAGCGCGAGCTTTTAATGAAGTGTTCATGAGAAGTTTGCCAGTTAATTACTTGGTGTGGATGGTGCTAAGAGAGATTTGGGCATGAAAAAATTTCCGCTAGCTGTCATAACAGTCTTAACTGCCTCCGCACTAATTACCGCTGGGCAACTTCCAGCACTGGCTAATGAAGCCACCGTTAAGGTCACCGAGATCGCATCGATTAGCTCTGGCGATGGTGAGGGCAGTAGCGAGATCGCTGCTTTCCATGCTGGCTCAAAGCGGATTTTTGCGACTAACGGCGTGAAGAACACAATCGATATTTATGATATTTCAGATGTAGCAAATC
>JABMMO010000178.1 GCA_013205455.1 Actinomycetota bacterium | reverse complement strand
CGGGGTGGAGCAGCTCGGTAGCTCGCTGCGCTCATAACCCAGACGTCGTAGGATCAAATCCTGCCCCCGCTACCAATTATTACTGGCTATAATTACTAGTTTTTACTGGGTTTGTCGAACCTTAATTCGAAGCGAATTAAGCACCACAAATAAACTCGAACCAGCCATAGCAGCGCCGGCATACATCGGATCAAGTAAACCTAGAGCCGCAATTGGAATTCCAACTACGTTATATGCAAATGCCCAAAGTAAATTTCCTCGAATAGTTCCCAAAGTTCGCTTCGAAAGATTAATTGCATCAAGTGCAGCAAAAAGTGTTGGGCGGAGCAGCGTGATATCTGCGCTCGAAATTGCAGTATCAGTTCCAGTACCCATTGCCATACTTAAATCAGATTCTACAAGCGCGGCTGCATCATTAATTCCATCGCCAAGCATCAATACTTTCTTGCCCTCGCCGCGCAACTTCTTTATTAATAAAACTTTATCTGCTGGAGATGCTTCTGAAATTACGCGATCAGGTGAGATTCCAACTTGATTTGCAATTTCAAGCGCGGCACTTCGATGATCTCCGGTAATTAACCATAACTCCATCGATGCATCGTTTAGCGCGGCAATAGATCGCGAAGCATCTGGCTTTATAGTGTCGCCAACTTCAATCGCTGCTAATGCAACGCCATCAATGGCAACAACCGAAATAGAGTGGCCATTTAATTCGGCCCTAGAAATCGCTTCTTGTAACGGTTTAGGAAACGAAAATGTTGCTTTTAGAATAGAAGCTGGCGTGCCAATCAAGACTGGCAACTCTGACCCCAAGATATTTACTCTTGCAGCTACACCTTGACCTGAAGTTTGCGAATAATCAGTTAGAGAACTTTTTGCAACGCCTTGGCCAATTAAATATTGCGTGATGGCGCGCGCCACCGGATGGGTGTTATCCGCTTCAACAGTATGGGTTGCGATGAGCAGGTCAGATAACGAGATCTTTAGCGCTGGATTAGCCGCGAAAGTTAAGTCGGTTACTTGCATTTCACCAAGAGTTAATGTGCCAGTTTTGTCAAAGACAACCGTATTGATAGTTCGCGCAACTTCAAGTGAGCTTGTTTTACGGAGCACAATGCCATTCTGAGCGCCCCGCCCAGTTGCCACTAAAAGCGCGACCGGCGTAGCTAATCCAAGCGCGCATGGACAAGCGATAACTAATACCGCCACTGCGGCAGCTATTGAAATCTGCAATGAATGGTCAGTGAAATACCAAACTGCAAAAGTTCCAATCGCAATTAGTAAAACTATTGGGACAAAAATTGCGCTAATTCGGTCAACGGTTTTTTGAATCGGAGCCTTCTCGGTCTGTGCCGTAAGTACCATCGTAGTAATTCGGGAGAGTTCGGTATCTCGACCAACTCGTTGGGCTTGAATTACCAATCTGCCGTTTAAATTAATGGCACCACCAACCACAAGCGATCCGGACTTTACATCGATTGGTAGTGATTCACCAGAGATTAGCGAATTATCAACGCTACTCTCACCGGAAATAACTATGCCATCAGTTGGAATCCGGTCGCCTGGCTTAACTATGCAATGATCGCCAACTTCCAGAGATTGAATTGGTGCTACAACTTCTTCATTACCGCGCAAGATTGTTACTTCCTTGGTATTGATTGCTAATAAATTAGCAAGGGCCGATCCCGCTCGTCGTTTTGCTTTGCTCTCTAAATATCTTCCTAAAACAATAAATAAAATAACAGCCGCGGCAACTTCTGTATAAATATCGCCAGCACCGGTCGCATTAGCGTAAATCGACCACGAAAAAGCGGAGAGTGAACCAAGCGAAATTAAAGTATCCATAGTTGGATGCGCGATATTTCGGAGTGCGGTTTTATGAATCGGGTAAGCAATAATGAAAATTATTGGGGTCGTAATTGCGATCGAAAGCCATCCAGTTGCGGAGTAAAGCGGATGCACGATCCCGAAATAATCTAGCGCGTTAATAATTTTTGGTTCTAGGTAATGATGTACTGACATCGACATTGAAATAACAATTACTGGAATTGCCAAAATTGCAGCGAAGAAAACTCGCCACCCCATTCGACGAGAACGGGAAAAACTCTCGGTTTCATCGGCCAATAACGTTGCGCCATAACCAGTTTTCTTCACAACTTCAATTAGCACGCTCGCTTTGTACCCCTTCGGAGCCAAAATATGGGCGGATTCAGTTGCGAAATTAACTGTGGCTGAAATTCCTTCCAATCCATTTAATGATCGTTCAATCGCGGCAACACATGCCGAGCAAGTCATTCCCTCAAGCTTTAAATCAATCTGTTCGCTGGTGCTAACAATTTGTGAAGTGCTCATTTAATTGAACCTAAAAATTGTTGGTGTAATAAACCATTTGAAGAGATTGCGTTCGTTCCGAATACACCAGGAGTGCCGTCGAATGAAGTGAATGCGCCGCCGGCTTCGCGGACAATTACTTCAAGGGCTGCCATATCCCAGAGCGCTAATTTAGGTTCGACTGCAATATCTACTGCGCCTTCCGCAACTAACATATGAGACCAAAAATCTCCATACGCCCGCATTCGCCAAATTTTATCTAGTAGTGCAAGAAACTTTTCGCGTTGTTGGTTCCACCCAGTTAAATCCGAAAAGGAGATCGATGCATCATCTAGCTTTGCAACTTTAGAAACCTCAATTTTAGTAGGGGTGCTGTTATTTACTGATAAAAATGCGCCACCATTTTTCGAACCATGCCATCTTCGGAAAAGTGCGGGAGCGCTAACTACGCCCACCACAACTTCACCCGCTTCAACTAAACCGATTAAAGTCGCCCAAGTAGGAATGCCGCGCATGAAATTCTTAGTTCCATCAATTGGATCAATTACCCAGTAACGATCTGGTTTGGCATCGCTACCGCCAAATTCTTCACCAATTACGTGATCGTTTGGATGCGCTAATTTAATTAAATTTCTGATTTTTTCTTCAGTAGCTTTATCCGCATCAGTTACTGGGGTGTTATCTGGTTTAGTAGTAATAACTAAATCGAGGGCATTGAATCTATCTAAAGTAATTAAATCGGCAGCATCGGCTAACTTATGAGCAAGCGCAAGATCAGCTGCATAAGAGTTACTTTGGTTAACCATTGTGGCGCTTACTTTACTCGTCAGAGTTAAGCAGGCTACGCAGACTTTTTACGCGCTCTTTGCGAGCCGTATCACTGCCGGCCCAAAGGTCGAGCTCGCAGCCCGCTTCATCATGCGAGCAGTTTTTGGCACATTTGTTTATCACATCAGCAAAATCCGAAAACGATCCAATTACGCGGTCGCGATTGACATGCCTTAGCCCGAAAGAACGCACTCCCGGGGTATCAATAATCCATCCTGAGTTAACTTGGTTTTTGAGGTCAGGTAATTTCAATGCAACTGCACTTGATGAAGTGTGTCGACCGCGACCAGTTACATCGTTAACATCTCCGACCGCGCGCACATCTGTATCTAGCAGCGCATTTACTAAGGTGGATTTTCCAACGCCAGAGTGGCCAATTAATACCGATGTTTTATTGCGAAGTAATTCTTTAATTGGAATTAAGTCGCCCCCACGGCTTGTCTGTAGCGTTTTTACACCTAGATTTAAATATGGTTTCAAGAAATCATTAGCGTCGGCTAAGTCGCCTTTTGTGATGAGAATTATTGGTTCAATTCCTTGGTCGAAAGCCACAACCAGACAACGATCAACTAAACCACTTCGAGGTTCTGGATTAGCGGCTGCAATAACAATTACCATCTGATCTACATTCGCAACAATCATTCGCTCTAATGCACCAGCATCATCCACGGTTCTAGTTAATGAATTTTTTCGTTCATATACCGAAACAATTCGAGATAACGAACCTTCGCTTCCGGAAGTATCACCCACTAGCGCTACCTGATCACCAACTACAACTGAGTTTTTACCGAGCTCGCGCGCTTTCATTGCGCTTACCAATACGCCAGCTTCAGTAACGCAACTTGTGCGGCCGCGATCTACTTGGATTACAAACCCGCGGATTGCATTCTTATGCGATGGGCGATCTTTGCTGCGCGGACGAGTGGATCGGGCTGGCCGCACTTTCGCATCAGATTCATCGTATTTGCGTGCCATTAGCCAACCAAACTATTCCAAAGGCCAGAAAAATCTGGGAGCGTTTTTCTAGTTGTTGCAATATTTTCAACTAAGACATCTTTAGTAACTAATCCAATTACCGCACCAGATGTAGCTAATCGGTGATCATCGTAAGTATGGAAAGTCCCACCATGAAGTGGGGCCGGCGTTATATGTAACGCATCAGCCGCTTCAGTAACTTTCCCACCGAGCCGATTAATCTCATTACTTAACGCCGCTAATCGATCAGTTTCATGTAATCGCAAGTGGCCAATCCCGCGTAACGAGGATGGTGAATTCGCCAGCGCCGCCAGCGCAGCAATTGCGGGAGTAAGTTCGCCAACATCATGCAAATCAATATCAATTCCGTTAATTGCACCAGTGCCAGTTAATTTTAAATCTTGGCTAGCACCATTTACTACAAATTCAATTTTCGCTCCCATTGCACATAAAATCTCGCGCAGTTGATTACCAGGTTGCGTAGTATTTTTTGGCCAATCCGCAATTGTGATTGAGCCACCACAGACCATTGCGATTGATAAGAACGGCGCTGCGCTAGATAAATCAGGTTCGATTGTTAAATCTATGCCGCGCAGTAAACCAGGCTCAACTCGCCACTCATTTTTACCGACCTGAACGGTTGCGCCAAAATCACGGAGCATGTGAATAGTCATCTCGATATGCGGTGCCGAGGGCAGCGACGGTCCAATGTGTTTTAAAGTGATGCCCACTTTTGTTGATGGTGCAATTAATAGGAGAGCTGAAACAAATTGGCTAGATGCACTTGCATCAATTTCAACAACACCGCCTTGAAGTGAACCGCTGCCATTAATTGTGAGTGGCAAGCTATAACGATTACCGTGTTCAATCGTTACACCCAAACTTTCTAAGGCTTTTATTACTGGAGCCAGCGGGCGTTCGTGCGATCTTGGGTCACCGTCAAAATGAACCAGGCCATTGGCTAACGCTGCAACCGCTGGCAAAAAGCGCATCACAGTTCCGGCGTTGCCAACATCAATCGAAGCTGGCCCCATTAATTTTCGCGGTGATATCTTTAAATCGGATTCGCCAGTAATTTCAACACCGAGCGCGCGTAAACCAGCAACCATTAATTCGGAGTCGCGCGAATGTAACGGTTTACGAAGTGTGGAAGGAGTTGCGGCTAAAGCAGCGAGAATCAGCGCCCGGTTAGTTACTGATTTAGATCCAGGAATTTCTACTCGTGCATCAATCGGTTTAACTCCACGAAAAGGTGCGCGCCATAGCGCGTTCGATTCGGAGTTTGCCTGCATGTGCGAAGCCTACCCGTTGTATTCAAAGCGGCGTTTTTCATTTTCGCAGGTATTCTCAAGGCTATGTGTGGCAGATACGCGTTGACGCAAAACGAATCAGAGCTAATCGAGGAATTTGCGATTACTGGAATTTCGCCCAACGTTGACCCGCTACCAGCTAATTGGAATATTAAACCGACTGAAGAAATTTATGTTATTCGCAACAATGAAGATAACCGAGAACTTGCCACTACTTCTTGGGGAATCATCGCTCCATGGAGCAAAAGTGATGTTGAAGCGTTACGCAGTCAATCGCAAGCAATTAATGCCCGTTCGGAATCGATTCATGAGAAGCCAACTTTTAGAAACGCATTTAAATCACGACGATGTTTAATTCCGGCAACTGGTTATTACGAATGGGCTACTGAACTTGGCAAATATAAAACTAAGCAGCCAGTATTTATTTCAAATGAATCTGGAAAATCGTTAGCTTTTGCTGGAATTTACGAGAAGTGGATTTCACCAAACGGTGAAATTAAAGAAAGTGCCGCGATAATTACACGCGAAGCCGTGGCTGGGTTAGCGAAAGTTCATCATCGGATGCCAGTTTTCTTACCAAGAGATCGTTGGGATAGTTGGCTTGATAAGAAGAACAATGAGATTGCAAAAGTACGTTCACTGATGGAGGTTGCTGAACCTGCCGTGGGGCTACGGTTCTGGCCAGTATCGGATGCAGTGAATTCAATTAGAAATAATGGCGTGGAATTGATTAATGAGATTGAGCTCGGGGAGCCAGAAACACTTTTTTAAGGGAATAACATCCGCAACTCCGGTGTTATACCGCTGAACTTTCGCTTAATAAATCAACACCTCTCGTTCGAAATGAGGTCCTCAGACTTTGGCGATAACCTTTATCTCGATGGATACCTCGCGCGAACTCGAAGCCACTGGCGGATCAATAGCCACTGGGGAATTGGTTCATGTCGACCGCGAGAAAGAGAGCGTGGCACAACGGACCGCTCGATTCGAACGCGATGCAATGCAATATACGAGCCAACTTTATGCAGCTGCGCTTCGATACACAAAGAATCCAGATGATGCGCAAGATTTAGTTCAAGATACTTACGCAAAAGCATTTACTTCATTCCATCAATTTGAACCCGGCACAAATTTGCGTGCTTGGATGTATCGAATCCTCACTACCACTTTCATCAATAAATACCGGAAGAATCAACGACAACCCAAAATTTCCGATGGCGAATTAACTGATCAAGATTTATTTGCTTCAGCTTCTCACACCAGCGATCAAGGTAAATCTGCGGAAGTTGAAGCGTTAGAGAATTTGCCAGATAGCGATATCAAGCGCGCGCTCCAAGAAATACCAGAAGAATTTAGAATTGCTGTTTATTTAGTAGATGTCGAAGGTTTCTCCTATAAAGAAGCGGCCGAGATTATTGGATCGCCCGCCGGAACTGTGATGTCGAGATTGCACCGTGGTCGAAAACAACTTCGGGAGAAATTAACAGAGTATGCAAAAGAGCTTGGATATAAAACTGGAACGGGGGATAAGTCATGACCCCCAATAATGAATTTGCTGCGCAATGTAACCAAGTTCTAAATTCGATTGTGCTCTTTATAGATAATGAAATAGATGACTCGGCGCAATTTAATGCAATTGCATTCCACCTCCAGGAATGTGATCTCTGTCGAGGCGCAATGGAGTTAGAGCGACGACAGTTACAGATGGTGCAAACATTGCTTACCCGTTCTTGTTGCGAAGCTGCTCCGCAAGAGCTGATCGTGCGAATCCATAACCAAGTCAACGCATTGGCGGCTGAACTTGCGCAAGCCGAAACAATTGGCTTTATGGGTCAGACTGAAATAATTACGAAATACAGCCGTACTGAAATCACAATAGATGGCGAAACACAGATAGAAATTGAAACATCTCACGAAATTTGGCGGGATTTTTAGGCTAAGTTAGCGAACATGAATTCGCACCCAACCCAGATTCGCGCTGAGATGGTGGCTAATGTCTTAGCTATTTCAGTCTCGGTCGGCGAAGTAATCGCAACCGGCGATGTTTTGTTACTTCTGGAATCTATGAAAATGGAAATTCCAGTACTTAGCGAAATCCCTGGAACTGTGGTTGAAATTGCAGTTGCACCTGGCGATGTTATTCAAGAGGGCGACTTACTAATTAGACTTGAAGCGAAAGTTTAGCTCGGAATAATTATGCAGAGCGAATTAATTGTTGGCGCAATCGGAATTTCATCGATGGAAGTGCGTCCGGGCGATACCGCACTTGCTCACGGCAGCGGTGATGTCCCAACTCTCTCATCATCATTTTTAGTAACTTTGATGGAGAGCGCGGCGATAACTTCGATTGCTGAATTTTTAGAAAATGGTGAAACCACAATTTTGGCTGAGATTGAATTGAAAGTTCATGGTGCGGTACCAATTGGCGTTGAAGTCCAGAGCGCCGCAAGATGTATTGAATTAAAAGATCACACACTTACTTTTGATTGCGAAATACATGACGGCCCGCGCTTAGTTGCGGCCGCAATAATGCGACGCACAATGGTGGAACGAGTTTCGTTCCTAGCGCGGACCGCTGCACTTTCAATTATTTCGCAACAAGCCCAAACAAATTAATTATTTTTTAGTTGCCCAGAAAATTTCCGCAATTTCATCAATCTTTTCGATTAACTTAGTTGCTACTGCAACATCATTCGTACCTTTTGTACCGGCTGCGCCAGCAAGTTTTGTGGCTTCGTTAAATAACGAATGTAATTGTGGGTAGCTCTCAAAGTGAGGTGGCTTGAAGTAATCAGTCCAAAGAATCCATAGGTGTTCTTTAACTTGATTTGAGCGTTCTTCTTTGATTGCAACTGCACGTGATTTGAAATCGGTATCGGTAGATGCTGCATATTTTTCCATGCAAGCTTTTACTGAAAGCGCTTCGATTTTGGCTTGTGCTGGGTCATATACGCCACATGGAAGATCGCAATGTGCGTAAACCGTGGTCTTTGGCTTAAAAAGTTGAGCGAACATAGAAACCTCTCCAGTTAAGAAAAATTTGGTCTTGCTGTGTGTGAAAGACTACCGCGCATGTTCGGATTTGGCACGGTCAAGGTTGCTGGGGACTCCATGCTTCCCATATATCAAGATGGCGATTGGTTAGTAGTTCGGTGGCATGCCCAATCCGAAGTTCTGCCAACCTCAATAAAACTCGGCGCTGTTGTAGTTATTGAACGTGACGAACGTCCCGGTATTTACTTGATTAAGCGGTTACAAAAAGCACATGGCAGTTCATATTGGGTTGAAGGTGATTCGGCAGAAAGTACTGACTCAAGAAGTTGGGGCTGGATTCCACCGCACGAGATTCGCGGAAGAGTTATTTTTCGGTTAGCGCGAAAACGCTTCGATTAATAGCGCTTTCTGTTCTTCTTCATGAACATAATGGCTACCAGTTGCTGGACTTGCAGTAGCACGTCGTGAAACTCTCCGGAAATTTGTACCTTGTAATATTTCATTTTGGGTTTCGTGAAGTTGTAGCGCAATGAATGGCCATGGACCTTGGTTTGCTGGTTCATCTTGCACCCAAAGCAAAGTTGCACCTGGATATTTTGCAACCTCGGCCGCGATAGCTTCAGTTGGGAATGGATAAAGTTGTTCGACTCTAACAATTGCGGTGGCGTGTTCGCCAGATTTTTCGCGTTCGGCAACTAAGTCGTGATAAATCTTGCCAGAACAGAAAATAACTCGAGTAGCTTTTTCAACGATTGGATCAGGAATTATTGGCCGGAAAGTTCCGCTTGTGAAATCAGAGATTGCCGAAGAAGCAACTTTTAATCGAAGCATTGATTTAGGTGTGAAAACAATTAGCGGACGGCGAGCTGGATTTTTCATATGCCAACGAAGTAAATGGAAATACGAAGCTGGGTTAGATGGTTGTGCAACCGTCATATTTTCTTCAGCGCAAAGTGCTAAGTAACGTTCAATTCTCCCCGATGAGTGATCTGGGCCTTGGCCCTCATATCCATGTGGAAGTAGTAAAACTAATGAAGAACGCTCGCCCCATTTTTGAAGTGCAGAAGAGATAAATTCATCGACAATAGTTTGAGCGCCGTTTGCGAAATCGCCAAATTGGCCTTCCCACATAACTAACGCATTTTCACGCTCTACCGAATACCCATATTCAAAGCCCATCGCGGCATATTCAGTTAAGTTGGAATCGATTACAAAGAATTGGTTTTCATCTGAGATTAAACCGCGAAGTGGGGTCCATTCGCTGCCATTTTCTCGATCAATAATTACTGCGTGCCGGTTGCTGAATGTGCCACGGCGCGCATCTTGGCCCGCAATTCTAATTGGGTGTCCATCTAACAAAATTGCACCGAATGCAATCATTTCACCGCCGGACCAATCGATTGTGCCATCTTGCAACATTGATACACGACGTTCTAATTGCGGCAACAATTTTGGATGAACCGTGAAGCCATCTGGGATTGCAACTTGGGTCGCTGCGATTTTTCGTACAATCTCCTCAGGTAGCGCAGTGCTTACAGATTCTGGAGCTGGTACGACTGGAACTTTAAAGTTTGAATTTTCTTCAGGTGCGTTGTTATGCACGGCGTTGAATATTGCCTCAAGTTGGGCATGGAAATCTTTTGCAATCTCATCGGCTTCTTCGGGAGTAATGTCACCGCGACCTACCAGCGCTTCCGCATAAATTTTTCGTACGGTTAGCTTGGAATCAATTAACTTGTACATAAGCGGTTGCGTGAAACTTGGTTCGTCACCTTCGTTATGTCCGCGACGACGATAACAAACCATATCGATTACAACATCTTTATTAAATTTTTGTCGGTATTCAAAAGCTAATCGCGCAACTCGTACGCATGATTCTGGATCGTCACCATTTACATGAAATACCGGAGCTTGAATCATTTTTGCGATATCGGTGGCATAACGAGTTGAGCGCGCAGCTTGTGGCGAAGTAGTGAAGCCAACTTGGTTATTGATTACAACGTGAATGGTTCCGCCGGTTCGATATCCGCGAAGCTGGGATAGGTTTAGCGTTTCTGCAACAACTCCTTGGCCAGCAAAGGCAGCGTCACCATGTACCAAGATTGGAAGTACTGAGAAAAGTTCTTTCTTATTTAATATATCTTGCTTGGCCCGCACAATTCCTTCCAGAACTGGGTTAACCGCTTCTAAGTGCGATGGGTTGGCGGCGAGATAAACATTTGTAGTTGCGCCAGACTCTGCTTTGAAAACTGATTTAACACCTAGGTGATACTTAACATCGCCCGAACCTTGCACTGAATTCTCAATGAAATTTCCTTCGAATTCTTGGAAGATTTGACCATATGATTTGCCCGCAATATTTGCAAGTACATTTAATCGACCACGATGCGACATTCCGATGCAAGCTTCATCTAACCCAGCTTCAGCAGCTCCGGTAAGGATGGCATCGAGAATTGGAATTACCGATTCGCCACCTTCAAGTGAGAATCGTTTCTGCCCCACAAATTTAGTGTGCAAGAATGCTTCAAAAGCTTCAGCGCTATTGATCTTCCGCAAAATTCGTAACTGTTCTTCACGAGCAATTCGTGGTGCACCAACTTCGACTCGTTCTTGAATCCAAGCTCGCTCATCTGGGCTGTCGATGTACATATATTCGATTCCGATGTAACGGCAATATGAATCGCGAAGCCTTCCAAGAACTCGACGTAAGAGAGCGTATGGCTCGCCACCAAAACCGCTAGTTGCAAAACTGCGATCTAAATCCCAGAGCGTTAAGCCGTGATTTACTACATCCAAATCAGGGTGGTAACGCTGTTGGTATTCCAACGGATCGGTATCAGCCAACATATGGCCGCTAGTTCTATAAGCATGAATTAATTCTTGAATTCGCGCAGCTTTATTTAAGCCCTCTTCGTTATTTTCTGGAATATCTACGAGCCAACGGATTGGAATATAAGGAATTCGTAGCGCAGCGAAAACTTCGTCATAGAAATTCTCTGCGCCTAGCAATATTTCATGGATACGTCGCAAGAAGCCACCAGATTGCGCGCCTTGGATGATGCGATGATCGTAAGTACTTGTAAGCGTTACAACTTTGCTTATCGCGATCTTTGCAAGCGTTGCTTCACTTGCACCTTGAAATTCAGCGGGGTAATCCATTGCGCCAACTCCAAGAATCATTCCTTGGCCCGCAACCAATCGTGGGACGGAGTGAACCGTTCCGATTGTGCCTGGGTTAGTTAGAGAAACCGTTGTTCCAGCGAAATCTTCAACAGTTAGCGTGCCACCGCGCGCTTTTTTAACAACTTCTTCGTAAGCCAACCAAAATTGCCGGAAATCCATCGATTCGCAACCTTTTATGGAAGGTACGAGTAATTGGCGCGAGCCATCTGGTTTCGCTAAATCAATTGCGATGCCAAGGTTTATATGGGTTGGGTGAGCGAGCGCGGGTTTACCCTCTAGTTGGGTGTAAAAGTTATTCATCTCTGGCATCGCACGTAGCGCTTTAATCATTGCGAAACCAATTAAGTGGGTAAAGGAAATTTTTCCACCACGAGCGCGTTTCATGTGGTTGTTAATTACGATCCGGTTATCAATTAATAGTTTTGCTGGAACTGCGCGGACACTAGTTGCAGTTGGAACCGTAAGTGAAGCTTCCATGCTCTGGACAACACGCGCGCTTACGCCTCGAATCGGTTCAACCCGAGCATCGCCGTTATTTATAACAGGAGCTGGTTTAGCGATTGGATCTGCTGGTGTGAGGTTCGTATTTTGAATCGAAGGTCTAATAGTTTCTTGTGGCGTAAATGTGGCGGCAACTTCTTGGGTTGCGGATGCAGCAGACGCAACTGGCGCGGGCGGTGTAACGCTCGCTACGGCAGGAGCAACTCTTGTCGCTGATTTTGGTTGTGGTGGCACACCTTTTTTTGGCGCGGGCGGCATCGATGGCGAAGTTGAGACCGGGGCATTACCTGGAAGTGGAGCACCAGGTTTGTAATTGCTAAAGAATTCGCGCCAAGATTCTTCAATTGAATTGGGATCGCGTAAATAATTTTCGTACATCTCATCGACTAACCATTCGTTTGGACCGAATGATCCACCAAAGTGATTCTCTGGTGTCATGGACTCCGAAGACATCTATTTACTCCTGATCTACCGTGTAAATCTGGCTCTCAGAAAGTAAGCCTATCGGGGTGAGGCGATGGCTCCGAATCGGACGGGCGGTTAGCGGTAGTTGGGTAAGCGATATTGCCCACATTTACGCTTTTTGGGTCCTACGCCAGTGATATCGATAAATCGGTCCAGCAATCACTAGCGTTGTTAAATCATTTACTAAATTCATTATTGAGTTTCGACGGTTCAAATCAATTTGGCTGAGCTTTGCAGCGGCTGTTGCGTTTACATCGACGAAACTACTTTCTGGATAACCAATTAAAATTCCATTACGCACCGCGCTGACTAACGAAAATAGACAGACCATTAAAGTTATAAGAGATACGGCGTATAGATAAACACTTCGCCAATCAATTCCGATTCTGACATTATTTATTTCAACGTTCTTAGTTACCGTTCTTTTTGATTCTGCTTTCTTCGACGCGCTCGCTTTAGCCATGATTTAAGGGTACTCAGTTCTCTTCGGCAGGCACGGCAAGCAGCGCACTAATTAGCGTCAAAAGTGCAATCGTCGCTAGCGGTACGCCAAGTTGTGGTCGACCGCCATCAAACATGTAATACGAAACGCCTAGCGCAATTCCATTAGCGAGCACCGTTGGAGCCCGACCGTAATTGCGCTTCAACTTAAAACCGCGAGCAGCGACCAATAACCCAATTCCACCAAGCGTTGCAAAGACAATCTCCGCGACCAGTGCCACAACTTCGGTTGGATGTCTGATAAAACTTGCGATTGCCAGCGAGCCAGCGATTGCGAAAAGGATGATGGCTTCGAGGATAGCGAGGCCGCGTGCGTATCTTCGTGCGGTGTTTGATAGCGAAGAATTTGAATCCATTTTCAAATACTACTCATGTATAAGGGAAAGCCCTCTTATTTTTATGGAGCAATTCTGGAGATAAGCAATACGCTGTTATATGGCTCTGCACCCTGCTCGGATTACCGAGATTTTTCATGGTTTAGATTTCAAAAATAATGGCGACTCTGATCTTGCGACTGGCACGTTAGCCCCAATTCGATTTTATGAATTAACCCAACGTGAATTAAATTATGCCAATCGTGTCAACTCCCAGTTAACCCTGATTTCTATTGGTTATACATTTAGTAAGAAAACGTTACTTTGGTTGGAAAATTCCGATATTTCTAAAACTGAAATCGATTTCCTAATCTCAGAAATATTAGATTTGATAATTAGCGTCGCCGCCAAAGTCAGCCAATCGTTACGCTCCAATGAAGTAGTGGCTCGGTTAGGGGTAATTACTTTTGCGATCTTAATTAGAGACGACGCTATTGCAGCAAAGATTTTAACGGCTCGTTTGCTTTCAATTTTAGAAGCAAGCCGCGATGAATTTGCTAATAATTTAAAAGGCAGCGCTTTCGAGTTGATGCAATTAGAAGCCAACGCGCTCTGCAATAGTTATAAAGTAAATACCAAGCTCGCCCAATTTTTAAGTAGCGTCAACTTTTAGTCGTTAAAACTACCGTTTGTGATTTTTTGCCCGCTGCCAGTCATCTAAGTCAACCGTTATAAACAGCTAACCCAGTTTTTTCGCTGTCCCTACCAAAAGCGCGATTACATAACACATATTTTTCGAATTGAAAGTTAAGGAGGATTTCCTTGCAAAATCAAAATGTTGGCTTAAATAGGGCATCGGAAATTCCAACTCCATCGAAAAAATACGAATCGCTACAAAACCTACTCGACGACCCAGAGATAGAAGAAATTTGGATTAATGCACCGGAGCGAATATTTGTGGCCAAGAACGGTAAGAGCGCACTAACTAATTTGATAATGACAAAAGAGAGCGTTACTGCATTTGTAGAAAAAGCTTTAATGTGGGGTGGTCGGCGCTTAGATTTATCACACCCATTTGTGGATGCAAGGTTGCCAGATGGCAGCCGATTACATGTAGCAATTCCGGAAATAACAGCGGAACATTGGGCGGTAAATATAAGGAAACACTTAATCCGTGATAAATCCTTAAATGATTTATCTAAATATGGAGTTATGTCAGAAGAGATTGCAAAATATCTAACGTTGCAAGTTCGTTCCGGGAAAAACATGTTAATTAGCGGGTCAACCCAAGCTGGCAAAACCACGCTCTTAAACGCTTTGGTAGGTGAGATTCCTAAGAGCGATCGAGTGATAACTATTGAAGAAGTATTTGAGTTAAAACCAAATCTGCCCGATTTAATCGCCATGCAAACTCGTAGTATTAACCTCGAAGGTTCAGGCGAAATATCCATGCGCAAATTAATCAAGGAGTCGCTAAGAATGCGCCCTTCTCGTCTAATAATTGGCGAGATTAGAGAAGCAGAATCCTTAGATTTATTGATTGCGCTGAATTCCGGATTACCAGGCATGGCCACAATTCACGCAAATTCCGCAAAAGATGCGATTAGAAAATTGCAGACCTTGCCGTTATTGGCTGGCGAGAATATTTCGCATCACTTTGTAACGCCATTAGTAGCTCGCTCAATTGACTTAGTGATACAGATTGCGATTGATAATGATGGATCTCGGAAGATCACTGAAATTCTCCAAGTAACAAAACGAATAGAAGGTGAACATATAGAGACAGATCCAATTTGGACTTTGAAAAATGGTGTTTATTATAAAGGAGCGTTGCAAATTTCATGAATCGAGAATTTCTAATCTATTTCACAACACTTATGCTATTAAGTGGCTTCTATTTACTCTTTAAAGATCAACCCATAAATGCGCAGGTGAAGTTTAAAGTTAAGAGAAAGCTGGTACAAAGGATTTTTCCGTTTTTATTGGTTTTTATCTTTGGCTACTTAGTTATCTACACCATTATAAAATCCATTGAAATTTCATTGGCAATTGCGCTCCTCTTTCTTTTCATTCCATACTTACAGGAGAAATCTCGGGCTCGTAAGCGGAGTAAATCAATCAGGAGCGCGTGGCCAGAGATGATTGACCAATTAGTGACTGGGATTCAATCAGGTGTTTCCTTAACTGAAGCTCTACTGACTATGCGGACTCGTGGTCCAAATCCATTAAAACCATTTATTGAAATCTTGAGCAAGCCACTTTTAGATGGCGAGAATTTTGAGGTTGCAATTAGAAAGATGAAAACGGCGTGCAATTTAGCTGAAGCTGATCAGATTGCCGAAACGCTAATTTTGGCAAAAACTTTGGGGAGTAAAGATATTGGAATTGTGTTACGCACTCTCAGCCAATTTCTACGCGAGGATTTAGCGATTCGGATTGAGATAGAGGCTAAGCATGGCTGGATTAAGAATTCCGCAGTATTAGCAGCAGTAGCCCCTTGGATCTTGCTATTAATTCTTTCGACGCAGCCAGAGACGATCGCAGCATATTCAACCGGGATTGGCTTAACAATTCTTCTTGCTGGCGTTTTTTTAACAGTTATCGCTTTCTTTTGGATGGAGAAAGTTGGCACGTTACCAATTCGAAACCGAGTGCTCGGAGTAAGAGTCTTGGCGGCGAGCCACTCATGAAAATCAATAACTTACTGATTTTCATCATTATTGCACCGACTATTTACTTTGCTGGCAGATTAATATTTGCAGACTATTTTGATCCTGATGCACTCTTCTCAAAGGAATTTAAAGTTGATTTGAAAAAGAAATTGAATTTACTAAATTCCAATAAGCGCCAGATGCAGAGCAAAAAATTAGATTTTGAATTCTCGGAGATGATAGAGATGTTTGCTTTAGCAACCTCAGCCGGCGAGAGCTTGCTTGGTGGTTTTAAATTTCTAGCAAGTTTTCCAAACTCTGGCCATGCTCGACTCTTCCATGAAGTTATTGCGTTGAGCGATAACGGAATTTCACTTATGCAAGCAGTTGATTTAGTCGCAGAACGAAGCGGCTCAGAATCATTTAGAAAGTTTGCAAATACCGTGCTTTTAGCTTTGGAACGAGGATCGCCATTAAGTGCTGTGCTACTCAACCAAGCTGCAGAATCTCGGAGCAGTTATAAAGCTGATTTGCTTGCACTAGCTGGGCGAGCCGAGATTGCATTACTTATTCCGGTAGTTTTTCTAATATTGCCGCTTTCCGTGATCTTCACACTATGGCCATCATTTCATTCAATTCTCGGGATCCTGTAGTTATTTAGTTCTAGCTGCCCTAACTGTACTTACCGAACTTTCCGCGACGCTAATGAGTTTTGCACACCCGCTAACGCTCCACAATTACAAATAAAACCCATATCGCTCCTTATTCCATAGATGAAGATTCGAGTACTCACAATTTTGAAATGGGAGATCAAATGAATATAACCAAATATCGAAAATTTAAGTTTCTCATGAGCTACCGAGTAGTTGCGTTATTAATTTTAATTGGAAAATTAAAGCGGAAGGTTTTAGGAAAAGTAGCTTCTGAGCGCGGCGATGTACCTGGATGGGTATTGGTAGTCTTAATGACAACTGGATTAGTAACCGCGATCTGGACCATTGCAGCACCAAGATTAAGTGCAATCCTAAGAAACTCTCTTGATGCCATGAACAACATCAAGTGAATTTGTATGAAGAAGTCAAGCCAAATTAAACAAGTTGCAGCCCCTTTAATCAAATCTGAGCGCGGCAACGTTGAGTCATTCTTGGTGATGATTCCACTAATTATTCTTTTCTTAATAGTTTTTCAATTGGTGGCTGCGCTCTATCAAAGAAATATTGCTACATATGAAGTGCAGAACATCGCAAACCAAATTGCTATAAATGGGGGTTTAGATAATCGAAATAGCACTCATCAAATCCGAAATGATTTCGAAAGATCATTACATAATTCCGATGCCACTATCGAAGTAGCAAATTTATTACTACCAGGCGGAGGGGTATTGGTTTCAGTAAACAAGTATGTGGAAATTCCAATCTTTACCGCACTTTTTCGCAACACAAAACTTGGCAAATTCTTTCGGGTGCGATCGCTTGCCTATTCAGAAATCAATTAGGAATTGATGATGTCGCATTTACGAGTGCTAAACAAATGGTTACTAACCCGAGTAATCCAGCCATTTGCACGGGAAAATGGTTCGGCTTTGGTCGAGTTTGTAGTTTTCGCGATCCCGCTCTTTATTCCATTGGTTTTTTTCATCAACTCTTTTACAGCGCAATCATTCGCCGAAATTGCGTATCAAAATATTGCTAGACAATCCTTAAGAGCATTTGTAGCCAGCCCTGATTTTGAAACTGGGATTCTAAAAATAGAATATATTTTAGATAATTCAGATTTGACGCCAACTCCAAAATACATAATCTCCTGTCCGCTTGCAAAATGTTTTACCCCTGGGACTGTTGCAAGCATTGAACTTCTAGGATCGGTTACAGTGCATAAAGGTATAGGCGGCGAAGCAATTTTGGGTTCGGAAATTGTGCTGGCCAAAGTTTCGGAGCGGTTCGATCAATGGCGTGAAGATTAAATATATCTATGCCCACTCATTTAATAGCCACTCATTTAATAGCCACAAATGCGAGCGCTGAGAAATCCCAATTTTCAAGTCTTAGGGGAGAGCGCGGATCCTTACTTCCGCTTACATTTGGATTTTTCACTATCACGCTTCTTCTCATTTTCGTTCTAGTTAACTTTTCATCAGTGATGATGCGACAGCGAACCTTGATTCAAGAGAATGAATTTGCACTAATGGAAGCAAGCCATCAACTAAGCAAGACTCGATATTATTTATTCGGCCTTGATCGAAATCTAGTAAATAGTGAATTTAGAGTTCCAATTGATTGCGCGAACGCAAGATCTGCATATTTTACGGAGATTGAGTTGATCAATATTGATAAGTACGCAACTAGATCCGTAATTGATAAGAAATTAGGAGTTATAGAAGTAGTTAGTTTTGCATGTGATGGCAACAAGGTGAATGGAGAAATTGCAGCCACTTACGTTTTACCGCTACAAGCGGCAACGCTTGGTCTGAGTGCATTTACGGTTAGAACTAATGGGAGTGCAACCAATCAATACAACAGGTAATACGATTCCCCTATGGCCGCCCGTGAATTTGAGTTAGAGATTGCTGCGCTAAGCGGCACCCTCGGATCGATTGAAAAAGTGATCGATCTTCCGAGATTACGGATAGCAGCTAAAGAATTAGAAGAAGCTGCCGGCGTTCCAAATCTTTGGGACGATCCCGAAGCGGCTCAGAAAGTTACAAGCAAACTTTCCAGAGTGCAGAGCGAAATCAATCGAGTCTCATCACTGCGACAACGCCTAGATGACCTTCCGGTTTTACTTGAATTAGCTAGAGGCGAAGAAGATCAGAGCGCGCTAGAGGATGCTGGGAAGGAATTGGACTCGGTTGCCAAAGCAATCAGCGAATTAGAAGTTCAAACTCTATTAAGCGGCGAGTATGACCACCGCGATGCGCTCGTAACAATTCGCTCTGAAGCTGGCGGGGTTGATGCTGCCGATTGGGCGGAAATGATTTCACGAATGTTTTTACGTTATTGCGAAATCCATAATTATCAGACCCAAGTACTTGAAACTTCTTATGCAGAAGAAGCTGGAATTAAATCCACTACTTTTAAAGTTGCTGCTCCTTATGCTTATGGAACACTTTCGGTTGAACAAGGAACACATCGCTTAGTAAGAATCTCACCTTTCGATAGCCAAAATCGTCGCCATACATCTTTTGCCGGTGTTGAAGTTGTTCCAGTTGTTGATCAAAGCGATCATATTGAAATAGATGAAAAAGATATTCGAATAGATGTCTATCGTTCATCTGGCCCGGGTGGCCAAGGTGTTAACACAACGGATTCTGCAGTTCGCATAACGCATATTCCAAGCGGCATAGTGGTTTCATGCCAGAACGAGAGATCTCAAATCCAAAACCGTGCAACCGCAATGGCGGTATTGCAATCTAAATTATTAGAACGTCGCCATCAAGAAGATCGAGCGAAGATGGATGCACTCCGCGGCGATAATGCCGGATCATGGGGAAACCAAATTCGTTCTTATGTATTGCATCCGTATCAAATGGTTAAAGACCACCGCACTGATTTTGAAACTGGAAATACCCAAGCGGTTTTAAATGGTGAATTAGATGGATTTATTGAAGCGGGCATTAGATGGCGCCGTTCGCAGCGCTAAATTACTTTTAATTAAAAATGTGAGATATCTCCCGCAATATCCGCGTAATTAGGCAATATCCTCAGGAAAATAACCGAGTTTCATTGCCCCGTATGGCGCCAATATCCATAAAATGACCACATGATTCGCTTTGAGAAGGTCACCAAGTCCTATCCTAAAACGGAACAACCCGCACTTAGCGAGGTTGATCTAAATGTGGAAAAGGGCGAATTCGTTTTCCTAGTCGGACTTTCCGGATCTGGTAAGTCAACATTCTTGCGTTTAGTTTTACGGGAAGAGAAACCCACATCTGGGATTATTCATGTTGCCGGTAAAGACCTTGCCACGCTCTCTAATTATAAAGTGCCCGAACTTCGTCGCCAAGTCGGAACGGTATTTCAAGACTTTAGATTATTAAATAACAAAACAGTTTTTGAAAACGTAGCTTTTACATTGCACGTGCTCGGATATTCAAAGAAAGAGATTGCGCGTGAAGTCCCAGAGGTTTTAGAACTTGTTGGCTTGGAAGAGAAGTTAGATCGCAAGCCTGGAGAGTTATCTGGCGGAGAACAGCAACGGGTGGCTATTGCTAGAGCCTATGTAAGTCGCCCAGCAATTCTGATTGCTGATGAACCAACTGGAAACTTAGATCCCGCAACTTCGGTTGGAATTATGAAATTACTCGACCGGATTAATCGTGATGGCACAACAGTTGTTATGGCTACTCATGACGCTGGAATTGTGGATCAAATGCGAAAACGAGTTATCGAACTTGAAGCTGGCAATGTAATCCGAGACCAAGCTCGAGGTGTCTACGGATATACCGGCTGATTTCAGATAAAGTGAATTAACTAAGCAAAAGATAGGGAAGGGGAGAGATATGCGCGCTGGATTTCTTATGAGCGAAGTCGGTATTGGACTTCGACGTAACCTAACCATGACATTTGCGGTAATTATTACGGTCGCGATTTCACTCTCACTTCTTGGAATTGGTTTCCTATCAAATGCCCAAGTGAGGGTCATGAAAGATTATTGGTACGACAAAATCGAAGTTTCGGTCTACCTTTGCGGATCACTCTCCGAATCTGCATCATGTTCCGGTGGCGTAATAACAGATGGTCAACGCGTTGAGATTCAAAAAGATTTACAAGATCTTCCAGCAGTGGAGAGTGTTTATTACGAATCCCAAGGTGAAGCATTTACTCGCTTCCAAGAAAGATTTAAAGGTTCGGCAATTGCACAGAATGTTACTCAAGATCAATTACCGGAATCTTTTCGAGTTAAATTAAAAGATCCAACTCAATTTGCAGTTGTCGAGAGCGCCTTCTCTGGGCGTCCTGGTGTAGATGTTGTACAAGACCAACGCTCTATTCTGGAGAAGTTCTTTAAACTCTTAAATGTGCTTCGCGATGGCGCGCTCGCAATCGGCTTAGCCAGCGTACTTACGGCTGCGCTACTTATAAGCAACACACTTCGCCTCGCCGCATTTAACCGACGTCGCGAAACTAATGTAATGAAATTAGTTGGTGCTAGCTCATTTTCAATTCAATTACCTTTCTTACTTGAAGGCGTGTTTGCAGCGATAATTGGTTGGCTATTTTCTACTGGGTTACTTGCAACATTTAAATTAGTGATAGATCAACGAGTTGCGCCACTATTAACCTTCACAAACTTCTTCGGCTGGCGTGATGTTTGGGTCACTTCTAGTTACTTACTCCTAACAGGTTTAGGCGTATCTGCCATTGCTTCTACACTCACACTACGCAAATATCTAAAGGTCTAGTACTTTTATCCTCCAATAAGTCCTTCGTAAAGCACGGGGGAGAACTTCCCGGGAGTGTGTTGAAATGGTGCGCGAACCAGACTTTTTGCGCCCTTCGCTTTTCGCTAGGTCAAAAGCCAAAATTATTAAACCCCTAAGTGGGAATTCCTTAAGAGCAAGTGGGATTATTTTCATTGTAATGACTTTAGTTTTTTCATTTGGATATACAACAGGTGCAAGAAATTCAGATGGTCCGGTTGATGAAGCTATCAAAGAGATAACAGCAGCGGGGCATTCAAAAGTAACAAAGCAATTACTACAACGGGCTGCAATCGAAGGTGCGATTAAAGCCTCGGGCGACACGTGGTCTAACTACTTTCCTACTAGCGCGCTTGATGTTTTTAAGGATCGCTTAAATAATCAATACACAGGTGTCGGAATTATTTTAAGGAAATCTGTTTCTGGAGTTTTAGAAGTCGCAAGTGTTGAAACAACTTCACCGGCCGCGGATGCTGGAATAGTGGCAAGCGACCAACTTCTCGAAATAAATGGAACAGACATTCAAGGTGCATCTTTACCATCAGCGATTGCAATGCTCCGTGGAAACGTCGGTAAGAAAGTAGATTTGCTAATTACGCGAAGTGGAAAACATATATTGATTTCATTAAAGCGGGCTAAGATAACTGCGCAAAGTGTTGAAATCTCGACTATTTCAAAAGGCGTCGCGTTATTGTCAATTTCGTCGTTCTCTATTTCTACAGCTAGCCAAGTTCAGGAATTGTTATCTAAAACTCCCCATAGCAAAGGTGTAATTATTGATTTGCGAAATAGTCCTGGTGGAATTGTTGAAGAAGCGGTAGGTGTTGCTCGTCAATTTATAAATGGTGGAATCATTGTTTCTTATCAGAAAGCTTCAGGAGAGAAAGTGATCTTTGAATCTACCGAGTCCGGAGCAGATCAAGCCCCATTAATTGTTTTAATTAATCGTTCAACCGCTAGCGCCGCTGAAATATTGGCAGCTGCGCTGCAGGATCGAAACCGCGCTGTAATCCTCGGTGAGAAAAGTTATGGAAAAGGAACGGTTCAGGAATTTAAAACTTTGAACGATGGATCGAAACTGGAATTGACTGTGGCGCTTTATCGATCGCCATCTGGAAAGTTGATTGAAGGAAAAGGCGTTTCGCCTGACCTGGCTGTGCCAGAAAGTGTGATTGCGAGTAAATCTCTGCAAGTGCTTGGTGGTTTAGCCGCTTTGATAACACCTAATAATTGAAATTATCAAGTAATTAACGATTCTATTTCGCACCCGTTACCCTTATGTCATGGTTAAGGAAGTCGGACGGAAACTTATCGCGCAGAATAAAAAGGCGCGCCATGATTACTTCATAGAAGATGTCTATGAATGTGGTCTTGTGTTAACCGGCACGGAAGTGAAGTCGCTTCGGGCTGGTCGAGCATCGCTCATCGACGGCTTTGCCATGGTTATTGACGGCGAGTTATGGCTTAGCGGAGTTCATATTCCGGAATATACGGAAGGTACTTGGACTAATCACACGCCCCGACGAGATCGAAAATTACTCTTACATAAGAAAGAGATCACAAAGTTAATTGGAAAAACTAAAGAGAGCGGCTTAACTTTAATTCCGATTTCGCTCTACTTTAAAGATGGAAAAGCCAAGGTAGAACTTGGTTTGGCTAAGGGTAAGAAAGCGCACGATAAACGGGCTTCACTTATGGAACGCGAAGCTGGCCGCGAAATCGCACGTGAAATGTCGCGAAATTTGAGCGGTAAGAATGTTGGGCGTAGCAATCCGCGTAAATCCAATAAGTATGACGATTAATCTCGGTATTTACTTTTACTTTATTAACGTACAATTAGCCTGCTTTCTAACTCCCATGGGGGTGAACGGTCTCGACTTTGGATGTTGAGGCAGGGGAAGCGGGCCGAGGAAGCCGGAATGATCTCGTAAACCAATAATCCGTGCAAAAAATAACTGCAGACCTTAAAAAGTCTGAATTCTCACTAGCTGCATAAGCTACTGTGATTCCGTTAGCCCAGGTGCCGCTCTCGGCCTGGAATCTAGCGTCGACTAGGGGGCTTTTCACTTCATTGGTGTTGCAGACGATGAAGGAGAACAGTTTTGCAACTGAGTTCGTCGAAGAAATGTGTGTAAAAACTTCGGGACTGAGAAAGCGTTAATCACACTACGCTCGTAGAAGCCCTGTTTTAATACCGAAGGACCCGGG
>JABMMO010000177.1 GCA_013205455.1 Actinomycetota bacterium | reverse complement strand
CGCGAAAAGATGGCAGCTGAAGCAGCTCGTTCACTTATGACTTATGCAGAAATCACGGCAAAGTTTGAAGAGAGCTAAGCCTTAAAGCAACGCTCTTAACTTCTCGCCAGTTTCATCAGATAGCGCCGCACTTCGCAACGTCGAAATTCTAGTTGCTGCGGTTGAATCCTTAGATTCGCGCAATTTATCTACTTCACTCATTAATGAAGTGAAGTTACGCCAACCGTTTTTATGAGTATCGCCATATCCCTTGATTACATTGGCGCTTTCGGCAATTTCATAAGCTAAATCATAATTTTCGGGCATAACAGCTAATATTTTGGTTAGCCATTGATCAATGCGTTCTTGTTCAAGATTGAATCGCAGCGAACGGCGGCGGATGAATTTAAGCCTTGCCAAAATATAGAGCAAAAAATATCCATGTAGTGAGGTAGTGTGCAGACGCATACCATTTATCGTTAATTTATTTATAAAATTCCTTGCTGGCTTAGTTTTAATTATCCAACCACCTAACAAGGTTGGCAAAGTATCAGCAATTTCTTCAGCCATCGGATGTAAGAATTCGCGTACTTGCATAATTTGATTATCGGCAACCCGCGCTTCGTCGTTAACTCGATTAAATCTAGTTCGCCGAGTTTTTAAATCTGCTACTCGTATGGTGTCCTCATAAGTCATCCAGAGCGCGGTATATCGGGCTACCTCGTTAAGCGTCCGATATGTGCCATCACCAAATACTGAATCGCATTCTTTTACTGCCTCTAACCGATCTAAATAAACTTTGGCGTAAGCGGCATCTTGATAATCAGCAGTTCGCTTGATGCCGCTGATGGTCATTAAAGTAACAGCACTTGGATAATCACTTTTAATTCTAGAAGCAAGGTCTTGGAGTTTTGATCCAACCGCTCCATTTGGATTATTGAGAATTTCTAACTCTTGCGCTGGCGTTAAGCCTAAATTTGCGGTTGGTGCATCGGCTGGCTTTGCGCCAATTGAAATAGAAACTGGATTTGGTTTTGGCTTTAAAGAATTTTGCGCAATTTCAAAACTTTTTTCGAATGCTATTAAAGAATTTTTAACTCCTACGCCACTTCGCTCTACTGCAGATGTGAATTGGTCTTTTGCAAAAGGTAGCGCGCCGCTACCTGCAAGCGCACCAAAAAGTGCTGCTGAAATTACTGTGCCACTTTTATCGGCAACATCGGAAAAATCTCCCGAGATAAATTTCTTAGCTGCTGCTTCACAAGCACTTAACAACTCTTCGGAACTTACTCGACCATCTCCCATTGCAGTCTTTTCAGTCATTGAATAAACTCGGTTTGTTGATGCGATAAAAGTTGTGATCTCGGGTGTTACAAATCCCCGAAACACTGCGCGACCAGCTTCCATTAATTCTGAAGCAATCACAATATCTACTTCGCCAGGTGTTGGCATCGTGCTTAAGATCGGCTCTTTATTGCTCTGGTCATCTGCAAAAAATTCTAAGTAATAAATCGTCGCACCGGTTCGTTGTGCAACTCCCGGTACCGATGTGGTCTGTGCCCAATAGCCTGAGTGCTCAGCCATATCAATACACCAATCAGCTAATACGCCGCCACCTTCGCCACCCATAGCTAAAACCGCCATAGTGATTGGTCTAGATTGATTAAGCATTTGGTTGGATTCCAACTAACCGTCGTTCAATTCCATTCTGCAAGAAACCAATTACTGCGCTCCGGATTGCTAATTTTGCTTTATCCCAAATTGATGGATTGATAATAACTTCGGTGCGATAGAACGAAGGACAGAGAACTGCAGCCTGTGCAGCTTCACCGCAAAGACCACAACCAACACATGTATTTAGAATTGTCGCCACTGGATCTTTTCGCATTGGATCTGGATTTGGTGCAATTGTTAGTGATGGGCAGCCATTTATACGGATACAAGAGTGATCGCCAGTGCATGTGTCTGGGTCAATTCCAAATCGCTCTTTAACAATTCGCTTGCCTTCCTTAATTTTCTTAGCCATTGCTGGCTTCTCGCGACGCATCCGATTTAACGTACATTCACTTTGCGCCACGATAATTTTCGGACCTTTTACATTTCCAGTTAAAGCGCTCTTAAAAGTTTCCCGCATTTCACTAACTTTGTAGGTATTAGTAATTGTCTTTACCCACTTGACACCAATTCCACGGACTGCCGCTTCAATCGGATGTTTAGTAGATCGCAATTCATTATCAGCTTGCGACGAAAGTAAGTCTTGACCGCCAGTTGCAGCGCTATAAGCGTTATCTACAATCACTGTTAGCCCATCGCTCTGATTGAAAACTGCGTTGCCAATTCCGCTTGTTAAGCCGTTATGCCAGAAACCACCATCGCCCATAAAAGAAATTACTTGTTTATCAGTTTCAATCGATTGGAATGCGGATGCCCCGGCAGATCCAAGGCCATAACCCATTGTGGTTGCACCGATATTAAACGGTGGCAAAATTGAAAATAGGTGGCAACCAATATCAGCACTGATGTGGTGCTTCCCAGTCTCGCGTTCTGCAAGTTTAAGTGCTGTAAAAATTGGGCGCTCTGGGCAACCAGTACAAAATGAAGGTGGTCGACCGTGTACTTTTTCTGGAGCAATCCGGGTTTCAAGTGATGTTGGTTTATCACCATTTGGTCTAACAACCGCGGGAAGGGTGGTTTGGTCTATTAATTCTGGTCCATATTTTTTAATGAATTCAGTGATTCCTTTAATTACATGAGCTGGTGTGTATTCACCAGCCGGTGGCAACATCTCTTTTCCAAATAATTTTGTGGGAACATCAGCGCGACGAAGCACGGCATGGAGATTTTGTTCTATGTAATCCGGTTGACCTTCTTCAACTAGCAAGACTGCACGCTTGCTTTTCGCAAATTCGATAACTTCGTCATCGATTATTGGATAGGTAACGTTGAGAATATAAAGTGGAATTTTGCTATTTCCATAGACATCAGAAAGTCCAAGTAGTTGTAACGCCCGAATTACTGTGTTGTATAAACCGCCTTGCAAAATGATGCCGAAATCTTGCGCACCATCATTTATAACTTCGTTAATTTTATTCTCTTTGATGAACTTTACGGCAGCTGGCCAACGAACATTTAACTTTTCTTGCTCATGTGCAAAAGATGCTGGCGGCAAAACTACTCGAGCTGGATCTTGACGTGGATTTTCAATCGCATCCTTCAAAGTGAAGGAAGGGCGAACATTATCTTTTGCAATAAATTTTCCATGAATGTGACAAGAGCGAAGTCGAAGTTCTAACATAACGGGAGTGTTGCTGGCCTCAGATAATCTAAAACCTAAATCAACCGAATCTACGATTGCAGTTAGGTTTGGACGTGGATCCATTAACCAAATTTGTGATTTCATCGCAAACGCATGTGAGCGTTCTTGCATAATCGAAGAACCCTCGCCGTAATCTTCGCCAATAATAATTAGCGCACCACCGGTAACGCCGCCGGATGAAAGGTTGGCGAGCGCATCTGATGCAACGTTGGTACCGACTGTTGATTTAAAAGTTACTGCACCGCGTAATGGATAATGAACTGATGCGGCTAACATGGCAGCTGCAGTTGCTTCTGAAGCTGAGTTTTCAAAATGGATTCCAAGTTCCTCTAATATTTCGTGCGCGTCTCCAAGTACATCCATCAAGTGCGAAATTGGCGCACCTTGATAACCACCTACATATGAAACTCCTGATTGCAGCAGCGCTTTAGTTACAGCGAGAATTCCTTCGCCGGCAAATTCCGTGCCAGCACCTACGCGCAGCTTTTCAACTTCAGCCGCAAATGAGCGCTCTGCCATGGTTTCTCTCCTTGCCGCGAGCCTGCTTCTCAGGCCCAGCTAATCTTCGCCTACCGTGTGAGCGATGTCTACCCGAACCCCCCTTGCCGATATCTCAAATAAGTGAGAGATTTTCACAACTGTTTTAGCCACAACTTTGTTAGGAGCATATGAATGGCCGACCTAAAAGCACTTGCCAATGATCTCGCTTCAGGATCAGTTCAAGTTATTGATCTAACTGCACCATTGCAAGAGAGCACACCAATTCTTGGCTTACCACCAGAGATGGGCCAAACCGCAAACTTTAAATTAGAACTTATCTCTCGTTATGACGAAAAGGGTCCAGCTTGGTACTGGAACAACTTCCACACCGGCGAACACACTGGCACACACTTTGATGCACCAATTCACTGGGTGACTGGTAAAGATCTTGACGATGTTTCGCAAGTACCGCCAGCACGTTTAGTCGGTCCAGCGGTAGTTTTAGATTTCGCTAAAGAAGCTGCCGCAAATCCTGATTTCTGTTTAGACGTTTCTCATGTGCAAGCATGGGAAAAAGCTAACGGAGCGATTCCAAAAGGCGCTTGGGTAATGTTCCGCACCGGTTGGTCAAAATTCGGTGATGATGCAAAAGCTTTTGCTAATGCAGATGAGAATGGTCCACATACACCTGGACTTACAGTTGAGTGCGCAGAATACTTCGCAACTAAAACTGAAATTCTAGGAATGGGCGTTGAAACAGTAGGAACTGATGCTGGCGGAGCTTTCGGCTTCTCTATGCCATTCCCATGTCATACCCTTTTCCTTGGAAATAATAAATACGGTCTAACTCAACTTCGTAACTTAGATAAGTTGCCTACAACTGGTGCAATCGTGATTGCAGCTCCGCTAAAAATTGTTGGCGGATCTGGTAGCCCGTGTCGCGTATTGGCTCTGGTTGCAAAATAAATAGTTAATTAAAAAGCCCGCCAATTATTTTGGCGGGCTTTTTTATTTTATAATTACCGATTTCTTAATTTTTCTAAGAAACTCTTCTGGGTTAAGCGTTTTGCAACTAAAAATCCAGAGCCACCGCCTAATCCAGGACCGGGATGAGTTGATGCACCGATATGCCAGAGATTTCTAATTGGTGTGCGATGGCCGGTGGCCGCACTAAGTGGCCGCCAGGGGGCGTATTGATCTACCCGGCAATCGCCAGCGTAAGGATCGCCGCCAACTAAGTTCTTATTCATCGCTTCGATCTGCTCTGGTCCAAGCACAATTTTCGCTTTGATTGCGCCAAACAAGTTTGGAATTTGCTCGGCAACCTGAGCAAGCACACGATCTGCATACTTATTTAGCCGTTCTTCATTCCAAGAACCATCACCCGGGTTTATTTCGCCGGCTAAGTCACCGAGAATTTTTCGTGGGTTTTCCTGTAATTGAATCCAAAGTATTGATGTGCCTGCTGGTGCTCGTGAAGGATCAACAGTTGTAGGTTGTCCCACCACAATTGTTGGTCGTTTAGCTAACCAACCTCGATTTGAAGCATTTACCGATTCAGATAACGAATTCATCCCATCCAAGATATGCACAATCGCAACATCTTTTAACCGTGAATCCGCTTTCCATTGTGGTGGTTCAGATAGCGCTAAATGAATTTGAATGGCGGCGCGACCATATCTAAATGCATCCGCAGATTTTGTGATTTCAATAGGAATCTTTTCCTCAGATAACAAACCTTGATATAACGCTTGCGGCGTTACCGAAGCAAGAACAGATTTTGTCGCGCTAAATTCTCGGCCGTCGGCAAGTTTTACGCCGGTAGCTTTGCCATTTGAAGTTGTAACTTTTATAACATCTGCGCTGGTTAATAGTTCGCCGCCAGCATCTTTTATAATTCCAACTAACGCTTCTACTAATTTAATTCCACCACCTACTGGAACCGGCATACCACCGAATGCAACAGCTGCGCCAATAACTTTGGTAATAAAAGCACTTGCAGCATCATCTGGGCCAAGCCCATTATGTAGCGCCCACGGTGCCAAAAGTGATTTGGTAACTTCGGAAGAAAAAGTTCTATCTAACCAAGGCGCAGCAGGTTCAAGTAATTCTGCACCAGTTGCAACTAAGCCGCGGTTTCCGAATCGTTTACGTGCAGTGCGTGCCAACTTCAGCGAATTAGTACGCCAGAAATCAGCGCCTAGCAATCCAAATGCTAAATCAATTTTTCCACCAAACTCTTGCATCATCCCGCTCCATGCTGCGCCATCGCCTAAGCGGTCCATCTCTTTTGCAGTCTCTACCGGATCAGTTGAAAGAATTGCAGTACCAGCGCTACAAACAACACCAGTTGGTGATGTGGTGTTCTTATATACAACGCCACGTTTTGTTAGCGCTTCGCCCAATTCTGCATAAGCAGGACCGCCGACAAATAACGGATGCCAACTTGAAAGTAATTCGTGGGTATACCCAGGAAGAGTGGCCGCTTCGGTTCGAATAGCGCCGCCAGCAACCCTGTTTCGTTCGCAGAGTAAAACTTTCCAGCCAGAATTTGCAAGAACCGCACCAGCGACCAAGGCATTAATGCCGCTTCCTACAATAATTGAATCATAATTTTTCTGGTTCATTCGAATCTCCCTGACTGTTGATGTCGAAATCTAAGTCCATTTCACTTAGATAGTCCAGAACTTAAACTCGTTGAATTGAATAACCGCGCATGAGAGGATCGGCAAATGAATAATTTCGATGTAATTGTTATTGGTTCCGGGATTAATGGACTTAGTTCGGCAGCCCTATTAGCTAAACGAGGAAAACGGGTCTTAGTTCTGGAGTCCGCCGATACTTGCGGTGGTGCAGTTCGGACCGAAGAAGTTACCTTGCCTGGCTTTAAACATGATCTTTTTGCTACAAATCTCAGCCTTTTTGCGGGCGGACCAATTATGGCTGCGCTGAAAGACGATCTAATTCGCAACGGTTTGGAGTTTGTTCCGTCTGGAAAACCATTTATTTCACTATTCCCAAATGGAAAGTCATTAGGAATTGTGATGGATAGAGCGGCAAATATTGAAACGCTTAAACGAGTTGCGCCAAACGATGTTGAATCGTGGCAAGCTTTAACCGCGCTACTAGGAAAATTTGCACCGCATCTCTTTCCGCTCTTAGGCGCGGAGTTGCCATCTTTTGCAGCAGCTAAATCTATTTATAAAACTTGGCGCGCACTTGGTACAAATGGACTTTTCCAATTAATTAGATTGCTACTGCAATCATCCAGAGCTTTTACTGAAGAATATTTTGTGCATCCAGAAACTAAAGCGTTAGCCGCAATTTGGGGGATGCATCTAGATTACGGCCCAGATATTTCTGGTGGAGCGCTCTTCTCATTCTTGGAATCTAT
>JABMMO010000176.1 GCA_013205455.1 Actinomycetota bacterium | reverse complement strand
GATCTATTACTACTTAACGATCGCGATTTAAGTTACGGAAAAATTCGCTTCGATGACCGATCAATTGCAACTCTAAAATCCCACTTAGGCAAACTTGATGATGGCTTAGCTCGCGCACTTTGTTGGAGCGCGGCCTGGGACATGCTCCGTGATGCCGAAATATCAGCAACTGACTTTGTTGAAATCGCAATTGCTGGAATGCCTGGCGAAAGCGACATCACGATTGTCACAATGTTAATTGCACAACTTTCAACTGCGGTAGAACTTTACGCAAGCGAAAAGAATCGAGATGGGTTGCGCGAACTAATTGCAGCCACGCTTATAGGTTTATTAGATGCCGCAACCCCAGAAAGTGATCATCAACTGCAATTTGCTAAAGGTTTTGCCGCTTTGGCTCACACGCCTGCACAAGGCGCAAGAATTAGAGAACTACTTGATGGAAAGTTAACTGGACTAAAAGTCGATACTGACTTGCGTTGGTTGCTCTTAACAGCGCTAGTCGAACGCGACCTCGCCACCCGAGCAGATGTTGATGCTGAACTGCTGCGCGACAACACTTTGACCGGTCAACTTTCGCATGAGGTAGCAGTTGCGGCATTCCCAGATGCATCGACTAAAGCGTTGGCTTGGAAACGCGCTGTTGAAGATGATCTAACAAGTTGGACTCGAGTTTCAATTATCCGCGGCTTCTCCCGCCCAATGCACAGAGCGCTTCAAATACCTTATGTAGATAAGTATTTTGAATTGTTACTTGATACCTGGGCAAATAAATCGTATGAAGAATCAACCACAATCATCGATGGCCTCTTCCCAATGTATGTCACAAGTAAAAGCACGCTAGATAAAGCTAATCATTGGCTAGATGTCACTGGGAAAGATGGACACGCATCATTACGTCGACATGTTGCAGAAGCTCGAGATTCCTTACAGCGCGCTTTGAAAGTTCAAGCAAAAGATAAGTAATTATTCGATTTGGGTAAGTGAACTATGGGTTTGATTACTTGAATTCTTTTTACCACTCGATGCCCACGAGAGCGCTGAGATAACTAGAAATATTCCGATTGGCGCTAGAAAAAAATAAAGGAAAACTTGAATTGCAGTAAGCGGATCGCCAGCAAGGGAGCCATCTTCTTGTACGGCTTGGGCAAAGTTCATTAACATGTTCAAATACTACGCAGTCGCCCCAACTACACCAAATGGTTCTAAATAAGGAATCCAATTACTTTCTGCACGACCGGAGCCGAGAATTCGCCATGCTGCGCCGACTGGTTCGCGCGGCAGTGAACGAAGTTTCCAACCAAGTTCCTTCAAATGTTTATCAGCTTTCAAATGATTACAACGATGACAAGCTGAAACTACATTCTCCCAATTGTGACCGCCACCACGTGATCTTGGAATTACGTGATCGATTGATGTTGCAGTTGCTTGGCAGTAAACACAACGTCCACCATCGCGCGCGAAAATTGCGCGACGTGAAAGTGGGACTGCGTGACGATATGGAATTCTTACAAATTTATTTAATTTAATAACTGCGGGAAGTTCTATAGAACCGGATGTGTAATGCAAAATGATTCCGGATTCTTCTATTGTTGTTGCACGATTATTCAAAACTAAAATTAATGCGCGTCTATCAGAAACGACACCTAGTGGCTCGTAGGTGGCGTTAAGAACAAGAGTTCTTCTATTGGTAACGCTATGCACGAAAAAATCCTCTCCATCCAGCGCGTGGCTCGCACCGTGGGGTAATCCTGCCTGAACTAGGTCAGTTTTTGATGGATTTTGGATGAACTTCCATTAGAGTCGCCATGAAATGAACGAGAATGTGCAATCTGTCATCGATTGGTTCACGGGCGCCCCGCTTCGGATAGCCCTCATCCTGATCGTCGCTTTGATACTCCAAAAAACTTCTGGCCGCACAATCGCGCGCGCAATCAACAAAATAGCTGAGGCAGATTTAATTCCTGGTCCAAATCGATCAATAGAGCGCCAACGGGAGCGGGCCAGAACTGCTGGTTCGGTGCTACGAAGTACATCTAACGCAACTATTTGGTTAATAACTTCAACCATGGTGCTTGGACAACTTGGTTTAGATCTAGGTCCACTTGTTGCATCTGCAGGTGTAATCGGCGTCGCCCTTGGTCTAGGTGCTCAAACTATCGTGCGCGATGTGCTCTCTGGAATTTTTATGCTTGTTGAAGATCAATACGGTGTTGGCGATGAAATAAATGTTTTGGATGTTGAAGGAGTTGTTGAAAACGTAGGACTCCGAATCACAACAGTTCGCGATAAAAAAGGAACGCTCTGGTATTTAAGAAATGGTGAAATACTAAAAGTCGGAAATAAATCGAAAAAGAAACGCTAGTCTGGTTGATTGATCATTGCATCGGCTGCCATCTCAATATAACTCCACAACTGGGTCTGTAACGCTGCATCCATATCCATGCCAGCTACAGCTTGACGCATTGCATTGAGCCAAGCATCGTGGGCTAATTGATTGATGTGAAACTCAGCATGGCGCATTCGAAGTCTAGGATGGCCGCGCGCCTCTTGATAGCTCGTTGGTCCGCCCCAATACTGCGCAAGAAACATCTTTAGCCGCTG
>JABMMO010000014.1 GCA_013205455.1 Actinomycetota bacterium | reverse complement strand
TTCGCGCAGATTTTAAGATTGGAGTTTGCGGCGAACACGGCGGCGATCCATCTAGCATTCACTTTTTTGACGCAATCGGGCTTGATTACGTCTCTTGCTCGCCATATCGCGTACCAGTCGCAAGACTTGAAAGTGGTAGGGCAGTGCTGCAAGTAGATGGCGTTAATTCAAATTTGACGCTTGGTTAATCATTTAGTTGAGCGTCCAGGTATTGAAGAGATTAATTTCTTGGTGTACTCCTCTTTTGGATTATTAAAAATTTCTTCGGATTTTCCAGACTCTACAAAGATGCCATCTTTCATTACATAAACGTAGTCAGAGAGATATCTAATTACCCCTAGGTCATGTGAAACCAACACAATCGATAAACCTTTTTTGATTAGATCATTAAAGAGTCCTAATAGCTGGGCTTGCGCACTTTGATCGATTGCTGAGGTTGGTTCATCTGCAATCAGAACGCTAGGTTGGGCCGAAAGTGCCCGTGCCACACTAGCTCTTTGACGTTGGCCACCCGATAACTTACTTGGGAATTTCTGCGCATCAAGATTGCTAATGCCCATGCTTTCAAGTAAATCCAGCGCTGCAACACGCGAGGCTTTTTTATCTAAGCCTTGATGTTGCCGAATTGCTTCAGCTATTGCTTTAACGATTCGCATCCGTGGATTCAAACTTCCATATGGATCTTGAAAAACCATCTGTACTTCTTTACGAAGCGCACCTTCGTAAGTGTTCTTGCCGCTTTGAATTGGCTTATCCATAAAAGTTACCGAGCCAGATGTAGGAATTTGTAATCCGGAAAGCACTCGAGCAAACGTAGATTTCCCACTGCCAGATTCACCAACAATTCCAATAGTTTGGCCTTTTGGCAATACAAAATTTACGTGATCAACCGCTTTAATGATGTCACCATAAGAATTAAAAGTTACTGACACATCTTTAGCTTCAATAATATTCAAGTTGCGCTACCTCGCAATTTCGTCATAGCGTAGACATGAAGACTGATGGTTTGATCCGATTTCAACTAGCGGCAGATCTTGTTTTGACCTGCACTTATCTTTAACAAAATCGCATCGCTCCGAGAATCGGCATCCCGCCGGCCAATTTCCAACCGAAGGTGGTTGGCCATTAATTGTCTTTAACTGACCTTTTGGCTCAACGAGATCGATTCGCGAGTTGTAAAGCGCAATTGTGTATGGATGCTTTGAAGCTTTAATTGATTTTGAAGGTATTTTCTCAACGGTTGTGCCTGCATGCATCACCACAATGTCATCGCAAATTTCATTAATGAGTGGTAAATCGTGTGAAACTAAAATAATTGAGGTATTAAAATCTTTGCGAATCTGCTTAAGGAGTTCCATGATTTCAGCTTGAACTGTTACATCAAGTCCAGTGGTTGGTTCATCCGCCACTATTAGCTCTGGCTGTTGTGCGATTGCGCATGCGATCATTACCCGCTGCTTCATGCCGCCAGAAAGTTCATGTTGATATTGCTTCAAAACCGTCTCCGGCCGGCGAATTTGTACGATATTTAATAGCTCTAGCGACCGTTTTTCAACTTCGGATTTTGGGAAGTTCTCATCTTGCAAAATAGCTTCCGCAAGTTGAGCGCCGATTGTCATTACTGGGTTTGGGCCGGCAAGTGCGCTCTGTGGCACGTAACCTATCCGTTTCCCGCGGATTTCATTCCAGACGCTCTGTTTTGCAGTTACTAAATCAATTCCATCGAAAATTAGTTGACCAGCAGCGATATAGGCCCCACGTCGACCGAGCGTTCCAACCAAAGAACGACAAAGCATGGTCTTGCCAGAGCCAGATTCACCAATTAATCCAATTATTTTACCGCGTTCAATTTCAAGTGAAGCGCTATCTACAATCGAAAGTCTTTTAGCACGAGTTACTCGTACCTCAATCTTTAAATCTTTAATTAAAACTAAGGGATTAGTACTCATCTAAATACCACGGTCTCTTCGAGATATTCCTTCAACAATAAAAGAGAGCGCGACCGCTGACCAACAGAGAGCTAGGCCGGGGAATAAAATCAAACCTGCAGACTCTGTTAAGAACGCACGACCATCAGCAATCATCGAACCCCATTCTGCAGTTGGTGGTTGTGCACCTAGACCCAAGAAAGAAAGTCCCGAAATAATAATAATTACTAAAATAAAATCACTAAGCGCATAAGCCACAGTTTCTGAAGATACGTTTGGTGTCATATGTTTAAGTATGATGCGTTTTTTTGAGTAGCCTAATGTTTTTGCTGCCTCTATATAATTTTGTTTTGAAACGACAACTGCGCGAGTTCTAGAAATTCGGGCGTATCTAGCCCAGTTTGTAATCGCAAGAATGATTACTATGCTCTTTAGCCCTGAGCCCAAGAATGTCAGCATTGCCACCGCAATAATTAGAAGTGGAAAGGCGTTTATTCCATCTATTAGCGATCCAACTAAACTCAAAACATATTTGTTTTTAGTTAGTCCCAACACAATCCCAATAACCGTTCCGATAACTAGCGGGAGGCTAACCCCTAGGAAAGCTACGCCAAGATCAACTCCGACGCTGGAAAACGTCCTAGTCATCAAATCTCTACCTAGTTGATCTAATCCAAATGGATGCTTAAGGCTTGGCGCGGCAAAAGGCTCACCAACAAAAGCATCAGATTCGTATGGCCCAAAATTAGGAATTATTATTCCTAAAATAATTATAGTGGCCAACATGGTCAAACCTGAGAAAATTCCGAAGCCCCCCGGAAGGGCTATCCAATCCTTAAAGTTTGCCCATCGAGTCTTTAACTTCATATTTTCACACGACGATCCAATAAGTACGCGATTACATCACCCATGAAGCTTAAGAAAACTGTGATGACACCAAAAATTAACAGAATGCCTTGAACCATTGGGTAATCATTAGTCAGTACTGCATTTACCAATTCTCTACCGATTCCTGGCAAACTAAAAATAGTTTCTAGAATCACGGTTGCACCTAGCATCGTTCCCATCATGTATGAGAGAAGCACGACAGTGGGAGCCATAGAGGGTTTTAATATATAAAACCAGAAAAAACGGCGGCGCCCGACACCTCTAATAATCCCCGTTTCTACAAATTCTTCTTCTTTGGTCTCGGTAACTGAACTAAAAAGAACTCTAGAGATCACAGATGTCATGATTAGTGTGTTTACTAAAATTGGCAACCAAAGGTACTTTAAATTCTGTGGAAACTGAGGGTCATACCCAAACACTGGTGCCCAATTTACCCGAACAGTGAATATCAGAATTCCAATCATTGCAATAAAAAAGTTTGGCGTGGCAAGTATTACTGCAGTGACACCTCTAAAAGCATAAACAATTGGAGCTTTAGCGTACCAAGCAATTGATGTACTAATTGGGATTGAGAGCAGAAGTGCA
>JABMMO010000175.1 GCA_013205455.1 Actinomycetota bacterium | reverse complement strand
TGCGGTTAATCCACGGTTATTGCTATTGGACGAAGTGACTTCCGCGCTAGATCCAGTATTGGTTAATGAAGTACTAAGCATTGTGCGCGATTTAAAGAGCGATGGTATGACCATGGTTTTAGCAACGCATGAAATGGGTTTTGCGACTCAAGTTGCCGACCAAGTTTGTTATTTAGAATCTGGCACCATTATTGAACGCGGCACACCTAACGAAGTTATTGGTAACCCAAGCAATCCCAAAACTAAAGATTTTATAAAACGGGTTCATCAAGCTGGACGGCTTTAAGGTACTCTCCCCGACATGGGTATTGAAAAATATAAACTTGCACCTGGTTTAGAAATCTCTCGAGCCGTCACAGGTTTATGGCAGATAGCCGATATGGAAAAGAACGGCAATACTCTCGACCCAGTTGCAACCTCAGCATTTATGGCACCTTACGCAGATGCTGGATTAAATACTTTTGATATGGCTGATCATTATGGTTCCGCCGAAATCATCGCCGGTTACTTCCAAAAAAATAATCCGAGCGGTAAGTCCGCCACCATGCTAACTAAGTGGGTACCAAAGCCTGGTCCAGTTACTCGGGAACAAGTTCGCGCAGCAATTAAAGAACGTTGCAATCGATTACAAACTGAGAAAGTTGACTTACTTCAATATCATGCTTGGAATTTTGCTAACCCATATTGGCTAGACGCCCTGATTTATTTACAGGAATTGAAAGTTGAAGGCTTAATCGGAGCGATCGGAACCACAAATTTTGACACTGCACATCTACGCATCGCAAAATCTAGCGGCGTTGATTTAGTCTCTAACCAAATTTCATATTCGCTAATTGACCAACGCGGTGGCGGCAAGATGGCGGATTACTGTGCCGAAAACGGGATCGCAATATTGGCATATGGAACTTTGTGCGGTGGCTTTCTCTCTCAAAAATGGCTGGGAAAAACCGAACCTGCCGCTGATGGTTTAGCGAACTGGTCCTTAATGAAATACAAGCGGTTTATCGATGCGGCGGGCGGATGGGATAAATTCCAAAACGTTTTAAATACGCTAGATAAAGTTAGTAAAACCGTTGATCGATCAATTTCTACAGTTGCAAGTAAGTATCAACTTGGGCAAAAGTCGGTTGGTGCAGTAATTATCGGGGCCCGACTTGGCGAAAACGCCCACATTAGCGATGCAGCTTCGCTCTTCTCTTTCGAACTTTCCGATTCAGCACGAAACGAGATTGCAAAGACGCTAGCTGAACTGCTGCCGATCCCGGGTGATTGTGGCGATGAATATCGAAAGCCACCTTACTTAACAGCATCGGGCGATTTAAGCCATCACTTAGAAGATTTTCCACCAGTATATAAAGCGATTGAATCTGCCGGAAAAACTCGAATTGATTCTGGAACGACCTGGGAAGTGCTCGCCGGATATTCACGTGCTGTAAAAATTGGAGACCGTGTTCTAGTTTCTGGCACAACTGCAACACATGGCGCACTTGCTATTGGCGTAAACGACCCAATTGCACAAACCCATTTTGTAATAGATAAAATTGAAGCATCACTTGAATCTTTAGGTGCGAAATTGACCGATGTTGTACGTTCTAGAGTTTATATAAGTGAGATGAAGAATTGGGAAGGAGTTTCAAGAGCGCACGGCGAAAGGTTTGCCGATATTCGGCCGGCGAACACCATGGTGGAAGCAAAATTAATCGGTGAAGAATACTTAGTAGAGATTGAAGTGGAAGCGGTCATTCAATGAATAAGCGCGAACTAGTTCCTGGATATGAAATTTCTCCAGTAATTAAAGGCGGTTGGCAATTAAGTTCTGGTCACTCACTAGATCGAAAGATTGAAGATGGGCAAGCAGTTGCAGATACCGTCGCATTTATAGAAGCGGGCATTACAACTTTAGATTTTGGCGATATCTATACCGGTGTTGAAGAATTGATCGGGAAAGCGCTCTTAGAGCTGTCAAAGAAGAATGGCGCAAGCGCTAGAGACCAAATTCAATTGCATACGAAATACGTCCCAAATGAGAAATTCCTAAGTAATTTCGATAGAACCGATGTTGCCACCATTGTTAATCGCTCGCTTTCGCGCTTAGGAGTGGATCAAGTAGATATCGTGCAATTACATTGGTGGAAATATGAAGATCGCCACTATCTGGCTGCAATTGAAGAGCTTTTCAAGTTGAAGGAAGCCGGCAAAATTAAGCATATTGGTGTAACAAATTTTGATGTTGATCGTTTGAAAGAGATGGTTGCAGCTGGATTTACTCCAGCAAGCCATCAAATTCAATACTCAATTCTAGATCGACGCGCTGAAAATGGCATGGCAGATTTTTGCATCGAAAATGGAATTGGAATTCTCTGTTATGGAACCGTAGCTGGTGGCTTTCTCTCCGAAAAATTTTTAAATAAACCAGAACCTAAGACTGTAGAGACTCGCTCTAGCGTTAAATACCAATTAATCATTGATGAGTTTGGCGGTTGGGACTTATTCCAAAATCTTCTCTCAACTCTTAATGAAATCGCAATATCGCATAAAACCGATATCGGAACGGTTGCATCTGCTTGGGTGTTAAACCGTCCTGCGGTTAAAGCAGTTATTGTTGGTGCGCGCAACGTTTCGCATATGGATTCAAACTTAAAAATTCCAACAATTGAATTTACTGACGACGAAATGTTTGAAATTAATGAAGTACTGAAAAAATCTAAAGGACCGAACGGTCCGGTTTATCATCTAGAACGGTACTTTGATAAACATCGCAACATAATGCATACCAACAATAACTAAGTTAAATCTCCCGAATTTAATTTAACTTTTCGAGTTCGTTCAATGCGCATTACTACCCGTTCATCAGGGTCTGGGCAGACCGCGAACGAATCTTTCTCAAGCCAATCCCCCTCCGGCATTTGTCGTTGTTTTGCTGGGAGTAACGGCATCACGGCTTGGATTGCATACATACAAAAATGTTTACCTTCTGGGATTCGTAATTCCGCGCTATTTGTTACTTCAAAGTAATCTCCAACTTTCAAACCACAGACAGATCTGCCCTCGATTCGGTCCACCACAATCCGAAGATCGAAGAGCTCCATATCGCTAGATGTCGCTTCGCTCACATCATTTATCGTAAAGGATTGGCTGACAGAAGCCCATTTCTTAAAGTAGGTTTCACCTACTCATTACCCGGAAGGTTGAGGTTGCCAAGTGGCCGAGTTTGTACAGTTGCTCTTCAACGGCTTAGTTGCAGGATCAATTTTCGGTATGGCTGCGCTCGGGATTTCCTTAGTTTATTCAGTTCTGCATTTAGTTAATTTTGCCGCAGGAGATTTCTTAACCCTAGGCGCTTTTACAACTTTCTATTTAGCCACATCTCAGCACCTACCATTCGTGCTCGCAGTAATTCTTTCAATGGTTATCGGGGTTATCGTTTCGTTAATTCTTGAATTTATTTTATGGCGGAGAATCCGTAGAAGTGGCGCTGGCATGCTTGCGCTTTTCTTAGTTGCCTCTGGAATCGCCTTCATTCTCCGCCAATCAATAGCTTTGACATTTGGCAGCGATAGCCGTCGCTTCGATTTAGACCAACTAACAACCTACGAATTTCTTGGAGCGCAAATTGCCCGGTTGCAATTAATAGTTTTACTCTGCGCCTCAATTGCAATAACTGGGATCGCCTTATTTATTAAGAAATCAAATATTGGTAAAGATATGCGTGCCTATGCGGATAATGCTTCACTCGCCGCTGTCTCGGGCATAAATGTTGATCGGGTAATTATTGCTACTTGGACGATAAGCGGTGCTTACGGTGCGCTAGCTGGCGTTTTCCAAGGAACGGTGCAAGGCCAATTCACAAACGGAATGGGTCTAGATCTATTACTTGCAATTCTGGCAGCTGTTGTACTTGGCACAATTGGTGACGCATACGGTGCACTTATTGGTGGATTTGTACTCGGCGTCGTAATGGATCTATCAACTTGGGATGCTCTCGCTGGCGGAATTCCATCTACTTACAAACCAGTAGTTGGATTCGCAGTGTTGGTAATTGTTCTGCTCTTCAAGCCTGAAGGAATTTTTGGCGTGAGAGCGAGAAAAATTTAATGACCGCGATACTGCAACCAGGTTTCTGGGTTTTCATATTAACAATGTCCGGAATCTACGGAATATTCACACTCGGGCTGCAAGTTCAATATGGCGTCGGTGGAATTTTAAACTTCGGTCACGTTGGCATGATGGCGCTTTCTTCCTACACAATGGCTATCTTGGTTATTGCGCATGGTTTTAACTTCTGGGTTGCTGCTGCGTCAGGTGTGGCGGTGGCGGCACTTGGTGGCGCATTTCTTGGCTTAACAACGCTCAGGTTAAGAGGCGATTACTTCTCTATTGTGAGTATCGCGTTCTCCGAAATCGTAAGATATGTAATTTTCAACTCTGACGGCCTCACTGGTGGTGCACAAGGTTCGCTCGCCATCATGCCAATCGGTGATGCATACCCTTCTTACACCGACACTTGGGACACAATCCTTTATTGGATTCGAGATCACTTAACGCCAATCTTAGGTGAAATTGCAGATCGCGATATGGCAATGGGAATACTGGTCTGGATCACATTCGGCATCTTGCTATTTATTGTTTCTAGAGTTGAACGGACTTCATGGGCGCGGGTACTTCGCGCAACTCGCGAAGATGACGATGTGCCATCAGCGCTAGGAAAGAATGTGTTCCGATTCCGGTTACAAGCTGTGATTATCGGATCAATTATTGGTGGCATTGCCGGAATTTACTGGGCGCTACAAGTTTCACTACTTTCGCCAGATGATTTCCTAACCATTGTTACCTTCTATGCTTGGATGATTTTAATTCTCAGCGGCGCTACCAAAGTAAAAGGTCTGGCAATTGCTGCAATATTCTTTGGCTTTTTATATGGCGGAACGCGCTTCTTTACTTTCTGGCCATTTTCATTCTTTGATGCATCGCAACGTTCTTACATGAGAATTATGATTATTGGAATTGTTTTAATTGTATTGATGATACGTCGCCCACAAGGCATCTTCGGTAAGCGCGAGGAGATGGTCCTTGAATAATCTAATTCTTGAAGTAAACGATGTCGCCGTTGCTTTCGGTGGTGTCAAAGCGGTCAATGGCGCAACGATGAGCGTTGAAGTTGGCAGCGTAACTTCAGTAATCGGTCCTAATGGGGCTGGTAAGACCACGCTATTTAATTTAATTAGCGGCGCGACCAAACCTGATTCTGGCACCATTCTTTTTCAAGGATTTGAAATTCAAAAATTGCTCCCTCATAAAATTGCCGGCCGTGGCATTGTTCGGACATTCCAAGGCGCAAAAGTTATTAAACGATTAAGCGTCATTGATAACCTGATGTTAGGCGCTCAAAACAACCCTGGCGATAATCTGATTAATTTTTTCAATCCTCGAGCGCGAAACGCTTTTGAAAAGCAAGCCCGCGAACGTGCAATGGCGTTATTAAAACAAGTAGGTATCGAACGGTTCGCGAATGATTACGCCGGAATTCTCTCAGGTGGCCAGCGAAAACTACTTGACTTAGCGCGAGCGCTTATGGCCGAGCCAGTTATGTTACTTCTTGATGAACCTTTTGCCGGCGTTAATCCAACTCTTGTTGAAAAACTTCTTGAGGTCTTACATGATCTTCGTACTGAACATCATTTAACTTTCTTGCTAGTGGAGCACGATCTCGAAACGGTAATGAATATTTCAGATCGAGTTGTTGTAATGGCTGAAGGTCGAGTTATCGCTGATGGACTACCTAACTCAATTTATGAAAATCAAGCCGTAGTCGATGCCTATCTTGGCACCAGAAAGTTAAAATCATGACAAAACCATTGTTAAAAATTGCTGGCCTTGAAGGCGGATACGGTGATATCAAAATTCTAAACGGTGTAAATATTGAAGTTCCAGAAAAGTCCGTTGTAACTATCGTTGGACCAAACGGTGCTGGAAAATCTACAATCATGAAAGCTATTTATGGAATTGCAAGAGTCACTGCCGGAACTATCACGATTAATCGTGATGGCAAAGAAATAGATGTATTAGCAACAAAGCCTCATAACCTTTCTAAAATTGGTATCGGGTATGTGCCCCAGATTGAAAATATATTTTCCGCAATGACCATCGATGAGAACTTAGATGTTGGTTTCATTCCAGAATCTGGGAAGCCAATAGGTGAGTTAAAAGAAAGCATGTACCAGCGTTACCCGGATTTAGTTGGGCGAAAGAAAGATCGTGCTGGTCAACTTTCTGGTGGGCAAAGACAAATGTTGGCGCTAGCTCGGGCCTTAATGTCCTCACCAAAACTTTTATTGCTAGATGAACCATCGGCAGGTCTAGCTCCGGCACTGGTTGATCAACTATTTGATGAGTTGGTGCGAATCAATCAATCAGGGGTCACGATCTTGATGGTGGAGCAGAACGCCCGAAGAGCCCTAGAAATCTCTAATTACGGCTATGTCCTGGATATGGGCAAGAATCGCCACGAAGGCGCGGGCAAATCCCTCGCGGTAGACCCTGAAATCGTGGGTATTTATTTCGGAAAACGGACTACTAAGTAACAAATTGTTACGCTAGCATCTACTTCCCGCGTCCTGCCCTCGCAGGACGACTTAATACTAGGAGCTCTATGAATAAGAAGCGTGGCGCGTTTGTCGCATCTGCGGCACTAGCAATCACCGCACTATTTACTTCATCACTTCCAGCAAACGCGGCTGCTGTCGATATCCGTATCGGAACAGTCCAACCTATGACCGGCGCAGGATTCGCTGCTTACGGAACTGGTTTAGCTAACGCTGCTGCATTTGGTGTTACATCTGTAACCACTGCGATGACCGCAGCTGGCGTTGCAGGTTCATGCAAAATGATCGCTCAAGAAGACTCAGTCTCTGATGCGCCATCAGTTGCAACCGAAGCTGCTACAAAGCTGGTTAAATCTGACAAAGTTAACTTCATTGTTGGATCACTTACTTCCGGTGCATCTCTTGCAATCGGAGCTGTTACAGCTGCATCAACAAGCACACTTGCTATTGCTTCAGCTGCATCATCACCAGCACTAACAACATTCAAAGATAACGACACTTTGTTCCGCACATACCCTTCAGACCTATTGCAGGCGCAAGCGCTAGTGAAAGCAATTTCAACTGCGTATAGCCCAACTGCATGGGTAACTGTTGGTGCGATCAACAACTCATTCGGAACTGGTCTTGCCAATGCATTTAAAAAGGCTTGGTTAAAACAAGGTGGTCACATCGGTGGAACTGTACTTTGGAACGCAGGCGCTGCTGCATATGATTCAGAAGCTGCAGCTCTTGTAAAGACAAAGCGCGACGCTTTTGTGTTCATTGATTATCCAGATTCATTCGCTAAATTAGCTCCTGCTTTAACACGTACAAAAAAGTGGAAAGCAAGCACAACTTTCATGACAGAAGCATTCAATGATGACTCAGCTGTTAAAACAGTTGGTGCATCGTTCATGAACGGTATCCGTGGAACATCTGCAAAGACAAACGGAACTGCTGCTGCTGCATGGTCAACTGCTTTCAAAGCTGCATACCCAAAGAACCCAGGTACTTTCGTTGATGGTTCTGGCTTTGATGCTGCAGTACTAGGTTGCCTTGCCGGTATCTCTGCTGGTGCAACTACAGCCAAGGCTCTTGCAAAGGGTCTTCGCAACGTAGGTGGCATTAACGGTGGAACTGCTTATGCATGGAACGAATTAACAGCTGCTGTTAAGGATATTGCTGCAGGAAAGCCAATCACATATAACGGTGTGTGGGGTTATACAAAATTCGATAAGGCCGGCGACCCAGCGGGTGGCACTTTCGAAGTTTGGTCCATCAAAGATGGCGTAATCCTTCACGACGATAAATTAGACGTTAAGTTCTAATTTAAGAATCTAAAAAAGGCCCTGACGAAAGTCGGGGCCTTTTTTCATTTACTTTTAAGTTATCCCATTACCGTTCCAGAAGAGTTTTCATTAATTTTTCGCTTCCGTGAATAAGTGCCGATATTGATTTTATGTCCGGTGTACTCTCCCACTATTTCAACTGGATTGTTATCGTGATCTACCCCAGCTTCAACTTCGCTAATTAATTTAAACATTAATTTTCCTACAAATGGTGCATTTTTAAATTGGTTTCCACTTGTTCCCATTGCTACGTAATACCCAGGAAGATTTGTTTTGTCGTAAATTGGAGTCCAGTCAGCGGCCACATCGTAAATTCCAACTATTCCAGATGGTGATGATGGCATTTGTAGGGCCGGTAACCGCCGAGCAACGCGCATGACTTGCGATTCAAAGAGTGCTTGGGTGCGGACCATATTCACATTATCTAAATCATCTACCCATTCCAAAGGTTCACACTCAGGTTCAGTACCACCGAGCAATATTGCACCGCCAGGTGAAGGTCGCATATAGGTGCCAAGATCCATATCGCCAATCATTGGTCCGGTTAAAAGATTTAGCGGGGTTGCAATGTGGTGTACTTCTTGGCGCATGGGACGAACTAAAATTGTAAAATCTTCACCAACTCCTGCCATTTCATTTATCTTTCCACTCCATGGACCACCAACATTGATAACGACATCGGCGTGAAGTTCAGAACCATCCGAAAGTGTTACGCCAAGCACTCGTTCATCATTTTTAATAATTCCAGTTACCGCAGTGCGGAATTTCATAACAGCACCATTTGCGACTGCCGCCGCAGCTAAATTTTGGGCAGCAAGCAATGGATCATTCACATAGCCACCGTCCTTGGTGTACATCGCAGTTAATTCACCATTGGCTTCATCCCAGAAATCGTCATCGGTAATCTGCTTTGGTGGCCAATACTTTCCAGTATCAAATCCGGGAATTCCAAGAGCGAGTTCGGCTGCTCCCCAAATTTCATAAGGGATTCCGACAGCTTTAAATAAGGCTTCGGTCGATGCAAAGGGCATAAATGGAACTTCCACCATGACCGTACCAGCGTTAACAACTTCGGCGTAATGATCGAGTTTTATCCCCAAATGTGCTGGCCAATTTTGCCACCCGCGGTATGACTCCCACGCGAGTGCAACTGAATCAAAAGTTGAGTAGTTAAATCTAATTACTGCACTTGAAGCGCTAGTAGATCCTTGGCCCGCGCCAGATTCTTTATCAACAACAGTTACGGAATATCCGTTCTTAGCTAATTCCCATGCGACCGAGGATCCGATTACACCGGCACCAATAACAATTGCGCTTTTACTCATTTACTTCCAATTCACTCCAGTTAGCTCTTCACTTATGCTCCACAAATTTGTGGCGAGCATCTGATCGTATGCAATTTCGCGAGCTCTTGTAAGTTTAGGGGAACCACGCATCTCCATTAATCCACTTGGCGCTACAAATAGCCCGCCGAAAAGTCCAGGATGTGTTGCGGCTAGCAAAGTGGGCAGCGCACCGTTTGTGGCGCTCTGTGCAAAAATTTTATTTATAATTGCAGTAATTTTCGCTTCGCTCTTTTTTTCACGAATTTCTGAAGATACCATTTGTAAATTTGTATTTGAATAACCAGGGTGAGCCGCAATCGCAACAACTGGCCAATTATTAATTCGAGCGCGTCGCTCTAGTTCGAAGGAAAATAATAGATTTGCAAGCTTGCTGGTTCCGTAAGCGCCCCAAGGTGAATACTTATTCTTCCCAAGCGCAATGTCTCGAATTTCATCGAGTGACCCAGATCCAAATGAGCCCATCCGGTGCGCAAAACTTGAAACCGTGATGATTCGATGTGAAATTTGATTCTTAATTAAACCTGCAAAAGCAAAATGCCCTAAATGATTGGTGCTCATTTGAGTTTCAAAACCATCTACAGTTTTTGCAAATGGAATCGCCATGATTCCGGCATTTAGAATCAAGGCATCATAATTTCCAGTTACTGACCTAGCGGCTTTGCGGACGCTCTCTAGATCCGTTAAATCCATCTCCAAATAATCTACTTTTTCGCTAGCAATCTCATTCAAAGTTTCTTCGGCTTTTTTGACTGAGCGCGCGGTAATCGTTACTTGAGCCCCATTGCGCGCAAGTTCTCTTGCAGTTTCGCGACCAAGTCCGCTAGTTCCACCAGTAATTAAAAATCGTTTTCCGGTTTGATCATATAAATCCTCGATGCGCCAACCCCGAGGTATATGTGCGGTTGATTGTGAATTCACGTGGAGCTAAGGGGATTTGAACCCCTGGCCCCCTGCATGCCATGC
>JABMMO010000174.1 GCA_013205455.1 Actinomycetota bacterium | reverse complement strand
TAAGGTAAAAAGATAGGTAAATCTGGGCTTTCCGAACGCCCAGCCAAATTGATCGCCTCATCTTGGCTGATTTCTAAGAGCGTTGATATCCATGAGACCGCGCTACCGCTCGATTGAGTTGGTCCATAAGTGATGGCAAACGGTGCGCAGGTATTTGGAATTATGTAGAGCGAGCCACCATCTTTAGGTGGCGTTCTGGTTGAGGCGCCGACAATTGCCGAAGTTCCAGTAATAATAAATGAACTGGGCTCGTTCATGACGTTGAGAGCGACCATGCCACACATGGCATCCGACCAACCAATGCTTACCGGTATGCCAACTGGTAGTCCAAATTCTTTAGCAGCGGCATCGCTAACACCACCACGACTTTCGTAACCATCACCAAGCTCTGGAACTATTTTTGAATCCCAACCGATAAATTCCAATAAGTTACTGATAGGCGCACGCGTTAGCACATTACAGATTCCTTTTGAAGACCAAGGATCTGAAATAGCTTTACCAGTTAAATGCATCCCAACAAAATCTTTTGGCTGCAAAACCCAACGTGTCTTTGCAACTATTTCTGGCTCGTGTCTTGCTAACCAAAATAGTTTTGCAGGACAAGCGCTCGCTGACCAAGGAAGTGATGTGCCGATAATTTCAAAGGGATTTCCATATTTGGCTAGTAAATCATCAGCTTCTTTAGTTGCGCGATTATCTTGCCAAGTCATTACTGGGCGTACGGCGCTGCCGGCGCTATCTACACATACAACCGATGGTGTGTGACCAGAAAGCCCAATTGCAATTACGTTAGCAATTAAATTAGAATTACTTTTAGAAATTTCAGCCAACGCTGCTAAATAATCATCAGCGTTCTGTTCTGCAACTGAATTCTGACTTGTAGTTGTAGCAATCTTTACTTCAACACGCTTTAAAATCGCACCAGCAACATTGATGAAGAGCGCCTTTACCGATGATGTGCCGACATCTAATCCCAGGATTAGATCATTAGCCAAGGCGACTCCATCGAACTATTGCATCAGGGCGCTGATTTATGCCTGGTTGCAGCGCGGTGCCTAGCCCAGGTGTAGCTGGCGGCGTTAAGAATCCATTTTCGTATTTAGGAAGTACTGTGACCATATCTTGGTACCAGCCATAGTAAAAAGCGCGCACCATCTCTTGTAATTCTACGTTTGGATAAGCCACACCGAGATGAGTTCCAACCGTTAGTACTACCGGACCAGTGCAATCATGTGGCGCAACTGGTACGCCATAAGTTGAAGCTAGCGCTATAACTTTTGAAGCTTCAGTAATGCCACCGACCCATCCTGGATCCAACATCAAATGGTCAACCGCTTTCGATGAAAGCAATCGATGATGATCCCAACGAGTACCAGTTGTTTCACCAACTGTAATCGGCAAATTTATTGAATTTTTTAATCTAATTAGCGCATCAGTGCTCTCGTTACGAATTGGATCTTCAAACCAGAACGGTGAATATTCCTCGACGGCATTTGCAATTATGGTTGCAGCCGGAGTTGACCAGAGTGAGTGCATCTCTAACATGATGTCGAAATCATCACCAGCGGCTACTCGGGCACGTTTAAATAAATCTACAGCTTCCCATAAATCTTTCTTATGAATTGTTTGGCCGCCAGATCTGATAGCAGCTTCATCAAATGGCCAAATCTTCATCGCAGTCATACCCATTGCCTTAAGGCTGGCCACTAAATCTTCCGGGTTATTTAAGAATGCAAATAAGTCTTCATGTTCATGATCCGTGACAGTTCCGAGTTGAGCTTTCCGATTCCGATCTATATTTGAAGAACCTTTTGCATAAGCAGAACCGGCGCATGTGTTGTAAGCGCGAATTTTGTCGCGCACCTTGCCGCCGAGCAACTGATAAATTGGTTGTCCAGTTACTTGGCCGAATAAATCCCAGAGCGCAATATCTATTGATGAAGTTGCTCGAACTGCAATCGACGAGCCATTAAAACCAATAAAGTCTTGGTGTAAAACCTCGTGAATTTCATTGATATTTAGCGGGTTCTTTCCTAATAGCCGCGGTGCAACGCTTTCATGTAGAAAGGTTTCAACGCTCTCAACACCAACACAATTTTCGCCAAGACCGATCAACCCTTCATCGGTATGCACTTGTAAAAATAAAATTGCTGGAAATTCTGCTAAGCGAATAGTTTCTAACCCGGTAACTTTCATCAAAATTCTCCGTTCAGATATTGATTTCTAGCGCAATCGCAGATACCCTCAATTGTTAATTGTTAACGATATTGCGCTATCAGTCAAGGGGTAAACCGTGTCAGACCAAGTAAAAAACATTGGAGTATCAAGAGCCGAAGTTCTCGCTACCTCAGCGAAAATTTTGGAGAAGTTCGGAACCCCTAAAAATTATGCTGACTCAGTTGCAGAGTCGTTGGTGCAAGCGCAAGAGGCGGGGCACGCCTCTCACGGAATAATTCGGTTGATTGAGTATACGAATTCAATTGAGAAGAAAGTTATTGACCCAGCAGCAGTACCAACAATTGTTCGCGAAACCGGTGGCACTGTTGTGGTGGATGGACATTGGGGATGGGGACAGATTGCCTGCAAATTCGCAGTAGAAGTTGCAGCTAAAAAAGCAAAAGAATTTGGAATTAGCGCAATCTCAATTAGTTCATGTAACCATATTGGCCGGTTAGGTGAGTACATTGAAACGTTAGCAAGTATGAATTTAATATCGATGATGTGGTGCAACGCAAATCCTACAGTAGCAGCTTTTGGTGGCCGAGACAGATTGTTTGGAACTAACCCGCTTGCAGTTGGGATACCTTCAAATGACGTTCCGGTTATAATTGATTTTGCAACTGCCGCTAGCGCAGAAGGAAAGTTACGAGTAGCTCGGGCAAACGGCAGCAAAATTCCATTAGGAACTGTTATTGATAAAGATGGAAATGAATCTACAAATCCAGATGATTTTTATACAGGTGGAGCGATACTTCCATTCGGTGGCCATAAAGGCTATTGCGTGAGCCTAATGATAGAGCTTTTGGGTGGTGCGCTATCTGGAAATCATCCTTCAATGAACGCTGGATATTCACATGGGTTTGGCACGGTGCTAATTGCAATCGATCCCGAGAAATTCTTTGGCACCGTATTTTTCAAAGATGAAATGTCTGAAGCAACAAAAGCGATTAGATCTACTACCCCAGCAAATCCAGAGCGCCCAGTATTAGTACCAGGAGATGTCGAAAACAACGAGCGAAAAAAGAATAAAGCGGCGATTCAAATTTCAGAAGCTATTTGGAGTTCAATAAAAGAACTTAGCGCTTAGTTACTTTCTTTTTTGGCTTTGGTTCTTCAATAAAGTGAGTTTCAACTCGAGCCAATCCGCGTTCTATATGGCGAATTACAGTCTCTTTTGCTTTTTCGACCTGCTTATTTCTAATAATTTCCACAAATACTTTGTGGTCTGGGCCCCATTGAGGTAAAAATACTTTATTAATTTTCCCATCTTGCGACCAGGTGTAGACCAAGAACGCATGGATTTGCGAACGCAGAACTTCCCAAGTTTTAAAGAGGCGTGCATGATGGGCTGCAGCAAATAGCGCCGTGTGGAATTCCAAATCTAATCGGCTGACTTCACGAGGCGTCCGTTGTTTTTCACTTAACTTACTGTATATATTTAGGATTTCTTCCATTGCTTTCAAATCTGAAGCGGTGGCGTTCTTGCAAGCCCACTCAATGGCTAGAACTTCTAGCGCGCTTCGCATCGAATAGATCTCTTGAATGTCAGTGTCATCCCATGACGCTACGCGCGCGCCTTTATGTCGTTCTATAGTTACTAAACCTTCGCGATCTAACCGCATTAGGGCTTCGCGAATTGGTCCGCGTGATACGCCCATCTGTAACGCTAATTCATCTTCAGCTATTCGCCGACCCGGTTCTAAATCATGCGAAATAATTGCATCGCGTAAATCATCAGTTACGACATCGGAAAGTACCCGACGTGAAGCGAGCCCAAGTCCTAGAGGTTTAAGTGCCATTTTGTTACTCCCGTTAAACTGTTGTTTGTAAACAACAATAGACCAGTCGTGCAATTACCGCATGACGAAAATAGTGAGACGGGGCACGGAAAAGAGCCAGTATTACGCTGACAAAACGGACTTTTAGTAATCTCCCAGGGTGCCACCAGCGTTATAAGCAAGGTTTCCGCCATCAACTGGAAGGATCGTTCCGGTCACCATGGCGGCGGCATCGCTGGCCAAGAAGTGCACTGCGTGAGCGATATCTTCAGGTTCAGCGACTCGACCCATTGGAATTCCGCGAACTAATAACTCCATTAAGGGTTTCGCTTTTTCGCCTTCAGTCTCAACCCACTTGCGCCAACCAGGGGTATTTACCGAGCAAGGTTGAATCGCATTAACGCGAATTTTTGACTTCGCCCATTCAATCGCAAGCTCACGAGTCATTTGGTTAACACCACCTTTAGCAACGCTGTAAGCAAAGTTGCCGCGGCCGATTGCAGAGCTACCAGCAATTGAACTTATATTTACAATTGCGCCAGGCTTCTTTGCAGCAATAACCAATTTAGAAAACTCGCGAGCGTTTAGGAAGTATCCGGTTAACGAAGTTCCGATAACGGTATCCCAGATTTCTAAAGTTGTATCTTGCGGTGGCGTGTGAGTTCCTGCAGCAGCGTTATTTACCAAAATGTCGGCCATGCCGAACTCTTTAGCAATAAATTTAAAGAGCGCAATTACATCAGCTTCAACGCTGGAATTTGCCTTGAAAGTAACTGCAGATATTCCGCGAGCTTTAAGTTCTGCTTTACCGGCAGCAAGACCAACTTCGTCGATATCAGCCATTATTAATTTGGCACCATCGCCGCCAAGTTGTCGGCAAACTTCCATACCGATTCCACCAGCAGCGCCGGTAATTACGATTACTTTGCCATCTAGGCTAAAAGCGCTTTTACTCATTTTGATTCCTTTTTAGTAAGACATAACTTGTTTAACCGCTTTGGATATTTGATCCACTGAAGGAATTGCAGCCTCAGACATTGCTGGGTTTGCACTCAGTGGTGCCCGGACTGCGCCAACTCTAACAATTGGACCCTTTAAGGATTTGAAATTGCGTTCAGAAGCAGTTGCGGCGATTTCTGCAGTGATAGAACCGAATAATGGCGCTTCATCTAGTACGACTACGCGACCAAATTTTGTAACTGCCGCATCAATGGCATCCTGATCAATTGGATAAAGTGTACGTAAATCAATGACTTCTACCGATATTCCTTCTGCCTCCAGAGCTTGTGCCGCTTTAGTTGCAGTTACAGCAGAATAACCGTAAGTGATGATTGCGGCATCTTTACCAGCTTTAACAGTTTTCGCTTTACCGAATGGTACAAAGTAATTCTCGTAGCCAATTTCGCCACGGATACCGGACAACTTTTTATGCATTAAGAATATGACTGGGTCTTCGTTACGAAGTGCGGTCTTAATTAGACCCTTCACATCCATAGGAGTTGAAGGAACTGCAAGAGAAAGCCCAGCGGTATGCGCGAAGAAAGATTCGAGCGAGTTGCAATGGTGAGCGCCACCAAGTGCAACACCTGAGGTTGCTCTAATTACTAGCGGAACTGGCCGGTCAAACATAAATCGAATTTTTGCAGCTTGGTTGATGATTTCATCCATCGCACCAAGTGAGAAATCAATGAAATTTAAATCCACAATTGGATGGCAGCCGTACATCGCTGCGCCCATACCTGCTGCAATCATCGCAGCTTCAGAGATTGGTGCATCCCGAACTTGCTTAGTACCGAACTCTTGCGCGATGCCTTTTACTTGTGCAAAGTGGCCACCACGTTCTACCAAGTCAGTGCCGATAATAAATATTTTCTTATTGCGATTCATCTCTTCGCGCACGCCAGATTGGAATGCTTCAGAATATGTTGGGGTAACGGCCTTTACCTCAGTTGTCATAGTTGTACTCCTAACTTTCCTGAATCTACCCCTTGGGTGATTGATGCAATTTCTGGCTCTGGTGAAGATTCGGCGAAAGCAACAGCTTCTTCAATTTCTTTACGAACTGATGCTCGGAGTTCTTCGACTTCAGCTTGAGTGGCAAATCCAGAAGAGATAACTACTTCAGTAAATTTATCGATTGGATCTTGAGTGGTTCGCCATTGGGCGATTTCTTCTTGGGTTCGGTATTGCCCTTTTTCGCCTACGTTATGGCCGTAATACCTATATGTAAGTGCATTTATGAAGGTTGGACCTTCGCCAGCAAGCGCACGCTCACGGGCTTCGGAAACATACTTACGAACTTCAAGAACATCTTGACCATCAATGTTGTAAGCCGGCAATCCGAATCCAGATGCGCGCTTAGCTAGATCGCCACCGCCAGTTACTCGACCTACGAAAGTTTCCACCGCATATTGG
>JABMMO010000173.1 GCA_013205455.1 Actinomycetota bacterium | reverse complement strand
AGATTGGCTAGTAAAGCGTCGTGGGAAAAATACTACGGTGGTACATACGCTGGTTCTTGGCAATACGGTTTGCCGGAACTTCTCAATATTGATGCGAAGAGCAATCGGATATCAAATCCTGGTTGTTACGCCACAGCTATTGCGCTAGCAGCTGCGCCTGCAGTTCAAAATTCGTTGATCGCGCAAGAAGACATTGTTGTAGTAGCTGCTTCTGGCACGACTGGCGCTGGTAGAAGTGCAAAAATTAACCTGATAGCCAGCGAAGTAATGAATTCACTTACCTCATATAAATTTGGTGGAATCCATCAGCACACTCCGGAAATCGAAGAAACGTTGAGTAAACTTTCGGAAAATCCAAGTGTAAAAATATCATTCACGCCAATTTTGGCCCCTATGCCAAGAGGAATACTGGCCACAGTTACAGCAAAGCTAAATAAGAATATCTCGCAATTGGAAATCAGTAAAATTTACAGTGATTTCTATGCAACCGCGAAATTCGTACATCTTTTACCAAACGGACAGATGCCACAAACAAATTCGGTACTTGGTTCAAATAGTGCACATATACAAGTAGCTATCGATGTTCATACGAACCGATTAGTCATTTCAATTGCAATTGATAATTTGGGTAAAGGTGCAGCTGGTCAAGCAATTCAAAATGCCAACATAATTTCTGGTTTACCGGAGGAAACAGGTTTAGTCTCGATTGGAATTGGCTCATGAATCTCCCTTCCGGATTTAGTGGCGCCGGAGTTAGCGCTGGATTGAAAAGTAATGACGCTAAAGATTTAACGGTAATTGTTAACGAAGGTCCGCAGTATTTCGGGACTGCGGTATTTACGACCAACAAAATTGTGGCTGCGCCAGTTACTTGGAGTATGGAAGTTGTAAGAGATAACGAAGTAAAAGCCGTAATTCTTAATAGCGGAGGTGCGAATGCATGCACTGGTCCTGACGGTTTTGTAGATACGCATAAGACCGCCGAACATGTGGCTGAACTTTTAAGTATCTCAGCAAGCGATGTTGTGGTTTGTTCGACTGGATTAATTGGGGTGCGACTTTTAATGGATAGGTTGTTAAATGGGGCTAGTTCAGCAATCGCCAACCTTTCAAATGCCAGCCTCATAGATTGTGCAACTGGAATTATGACAACTGATTCCAAACCGAAAATTTCCACTTCGGAAATCTCCGGGACCACGTTTACGGGAATTGCAAAAGGGGCTGGCATGCTTGCACCTTCGTTAGCGACCATGCTTTCAGTTATTATGACTGATGCGATAGTTGATGAATATTCAGCAAAATTAATTTTTGAAAAAATAGTAGATCGAACCTTCAACCGAATCGATTCTGATGGTTGTACCTCCACAAATGACACCGTGCTCTTTTTAGCCTCCGGTGCTTCGGGGGTGTCGCTTCCGGATGCCCAACTTGAATCCGCTTTACAAAAAATATGTAGTGAACTTTCTTTCCAATTAATTGCCGATGCCGAAGGTCATTCCAAAATAGTTTCCATTACAACAATTAATGCGTTATCGGAATCTGATGCAGTAGCGGTGGGTCGGGCTTGTGCCAGAAACAACCTATTGAAATGCGCATTACATGGGGAAGATCCAAATTGGGGAAGAATTCTCGCCGCAATTGGTACTACTTCTGCAACGTTTGATCCTTATCGAATTGATGTGAATCTAAATGGGGTGCAAGTTTGCACCGATAGCTCCCCTGGAGCAGATCGTGATTTGGTGGACATGTCTGGTGAAATTATCGAGATAGTGATTGATTTGAATATGGGCAGTGAGAGCGCAACCATTATGACAAATGATTTGAGCGCGATGTATGTGCACGAGAATTCAGCGTATGCGACATGATGGTTATTAAATATGGCGGACATGCAATGGATTTAGCCAACACCGAAACTGGAAATTGGCTCTTCGAGATAAAAAAACTTCATGCTCTTGGAGAGCGATTTGTGATTGTGCATGGTGGTGGACCGATGATCGATGCCGAAATATCTGCACGTGGCTTAGCGAAAGAAGTAGTCGGAGGCTATCGCGTCACTTCGCCAGAGATTTTTGCAGTTGTTGAAGAAGTGCTCTCTGGACATGTGTTACGAGAAATCGTGAAATTGTTTAGAAGTAATGGGTTGCCCGCAGTTGGGCTTAGCGGTAAAAGTCAGGCGTTACTGGATGTTGTTCCTAAATTAGTCCTAGTAAACGGCGAAATGAAAAGTATTGGCCAAGTTGGCGAAGTTGTTGGTGTTAATCCCGAGATCCTAATTTCATTGATGAACGCTGGCTTCATTCCAATAGTTTCTCCGGTATCGGAAACTCGAGATGGCGTTGGCATGAATGTAAACGCTGATATTGCAGCGGGTGCTATTGCTGGTTCGTTATCTGCAGACGCCACAATTTTCATGACCGACGTTCCTGGAATTTATCGGAATTGGCCCGATAAAAGTTCTTTGATTTCTGCGATAACGGTTTCAGCGCTAACCGAAATTGCCGCAACATTTGAAAGCGGTATGGCTCCTAAGGTTGCAGCGTGTATAAACGCGATAAATTCAGGTGCAAAATCAGCTCGAATTATCGATGGCAAGAGCGATGCTGCTTTCATCGCAGCGCTTTCTCACTCTGGTGGAACGTTGGTGACAGCATGAGGAAGCCACGAAAATTTGGAAATTCATTAGCGCAAGCAACTTGGAACAAAACGTTCCAACCAAATTATGGAACTCCACCTATCTCTTTAGTAAAAGGTAAAGGCGCAATTGTTTACGATGCGGACGGCAAGAAGTATTTAGATTTTCTTGGCGGGATAGCCACAAACCTACTGGGCCATGCGCATCCCGCAATTATCAAAGCCGTTACAAAACAGATTTCAACACTTAGTCATGTAAGCAATTTCTATATGCATCCGCAGGTTTTGCAATTGGCGCAATCGTTACAGAAAATGACGGGGGATAAGAACTCCAAAATATTTTTCTGCAATTCTGGCGCAGAAGCGAATGAAGCAGCAATTAAGCTTTCGCGTTTGACCGGCCGTACCAATATTGTGGCGGCACACGGCGCTTTTCACGGCCGAACGATGGGGGCTATTTCACTCACCGGCCAACCAGCTAAACGGGATCCATTTAAACCGTTGCTCCGTAAAATAAAACATGTTAATTATGGCAATATAGCGGCGCTGCGTCGCGCCGTAACCAGTAAAACCGCAATGGTTATTTTAGAACCAATTATGGGCGAAGCCGGTGTAGTTGTTCCTCCTAAAGGGTATTTGAAAGCTGCTCGCGAAATATGCGATAAAACTGGTGCGCTACTCGTGATTGATGCAGTTCAAACCGGGATGGGCAGAACCGGAACCTGGTTCGGCTACGAAAATGAGGAAATAACTCCAGATGTAATAACTATTGCAAAGGGTTTGGGTGGCGGTTTGCCGCTCGGTGCCATGATTGCATTGGGACGTTCTAGCAATTTATTTAAACCCGGAGATCACGGTTCAACTTTTGGTGGGAATCCGGTTGCATGCGCAGCTGCTAATGCGACTATTAATGTTATTCAATCTAAAGGTTTGCTAAAAAGCAATGTTGTACTTGGTAATTTATTAAAAAGCGAGTTAACAAAAATTTCGGGGATTTCGGAAGTTCGTGGGCGTGGATTATTAATCGGGATTGTTCTTAAAACTGCAAATGCTAAAGCGTTAGCAGCTGATTTACTCAACAACGGAGTGCTAGTTAATGCAACCAGCGATGAAGTAATTAGAATCGCACCAGCTCTTATTATTACAAAGAAGAATGTGATGGATTTTGTAGCAGCGTTCCGAAAATCGTTAGGTGTGTTAAATGGTTAAAAGTGCGAAACAAAGAATTTCGGCTAGTGGCCGGAGAGCGATGGCGATTGAATTTATTGCAGCTGGCAAAGTACATTCACAAACAGATTTAGTTGATTTGCTGGCTGATGCTGGCGTTAAAGTAACGCAAGCAACGGCAAGCAGGGATTTAGATGAAGTTGGTGCAATCCGAGCGAAAACGGCGAGCGGCGCGATGACTTATCGATTCCTCGAAAGTGATGCCCAACCGCTGAATCGGGTTACTAGAGTTTCGGACCAGCTAATTCTTTCGGTAGTTGGTAGCGGGAATTTGGCAGTAGTTAGGACACCTCCAGGCGGTGCAAATCTTTTGGCTAGTGCAATTGATCGAGCGGCCCTAACCGGTGAATTGACTGCGGCGATCGGAACAATTGCCGGAGATGACACGGTATTAGTTGTTGCGAAACAAGCAAATGGAGGCCCCGCATTGGCGGCGGTTCTGAAAGAATTCGCAGCATCAGCACGGAAGTCTAAGAGTTCCAATATTCGTAAAACTAAAGCAAGGAAGCGAAAATAAATGACGCTCTGGGGCGGTAGGTTTTCAGAATCACCAGCTGATTCTCTCTTCGCGCTATCGCGAAGTGTGCAATTTGATTGGCGACTTGCACCTTATGACATTGTTAGCTCAATTGCGCATTTGGATGTGTTAGAAAGTTCTGGATTGTTACCAAAACCAGATTGCGTGCAAATTAGGAGCGCGCTAACCCATCTTTTTAGCGAAGTTAAAGGTGGAAAATTTTTACCTAATCCGGAAGATGAAGATGTGCATTCTGCGTTAGAGCGGGGCTTAACTGAAAAAATTGGTGTTCTCGGTAGTGCCATTCGCGCCGGACGTTCGCGTAACGATCAAGTAACAACTGATTTAAAGCTTTACTTAATCGATAACATGTTAGAAATTTCGACAGCTGTTTTACATTTACAAGAGGCGCTATTGGCTAAATCATTGGAGTATGTTGATGCAATTGCCCCAGGATTTACGCACTTGCAACACGCACAACCAGTCTCCTTCGGTCACGAATTAGCAAAACATGCGGTTTCGTTAGAGCGAGATTTATCGCGAATTTCGGATTGGATGGTGCGAACTTCTACCTCACCGCTTGGATCTGGGGCGCTATCTGGTTCTTCGCTTCCGATTTCGCCAGAGAGCACGGCAAAGCGGTTGGGTTTTGATTCAGTTGCGCAAAATAGCATTGATGCCGTTAGCGATCGCGATTATGTGGCAGAAGCACTTTTCATTATCGCAATGATCGGATTGCATTTATCGCGAATCGGGGAGGAGTGGAGCATCTGGTCCACTACTGAATTTGGCTGGGCCCAATTAGATGATGCATATTCGACTGGATCGTCAATAATGCCGCAGAAAAAGAATCCAGATGTGGCTGAATTAGCGCGCGGTAAAGCCGGTCGTTTTATTGGAAATTTGACTGCACTCTTAACAGTGCTTAAAGGTCTGCCCTTTGCATACAACCGAGATCTGCAGGAAGATAAAGAAGTGCTCTTCGATAGCGTGGAAAATTTACTGCTCCTGTTAACTCCAGTCGCCGGCATGGTTGCAACCACAAAATTCAACCGCGAGAAAATGCGTGCCGCTGCTCCACTAGGTTTTACGTTAGCAACTGAAATTGCTGATTATTTGGTCCGTAAAGGTGTGAGTTTCGCCCAAGCGCATGATGCCGCGGGCCAATGCGTGCAAATAGCGGAAGCAAGAAATTGCGATCTCCATGATTTGAGCGAGAGTGAATTGAAATCAGCGCACTCACAATTAGCGGGCGATGTAATAAAACTTCTAAATGTTGAGGGTGCGATTGCTGCACGCGCTACTTCAAACGGTACTGCGCCTAAAAGTGTGGTTCTGCAGATTGCAAAATTACGGAGCAATGCTGCGCTTACGACAAAATGGGTAGAAACTGCCTCGCAAAAATTTATCGGAACTATGACACTATGAGAACGGGAACCCTATGACGAGCGCTTTGATAGCTGACTTAAAATGGCGTGGCGCATTCGCGCAATCAACTGATGAAGGTGAATTAGCGAAACATTTAGATTCGGGTTCACGCACTCTCTACATCGGATTTGATCCAACGGCACCGAGTTTGCACTTAGGTAACCTGGTACAGATGACGATGCTCCGGCGGTTTCAATTAGCTGGCCACAAACCGATCGCTTTAGTAGGCGGTGCAACTGGGTTGGTAGGTGATCCAAGTGGTCGTAGCGCCGAACGTACTTTAAATGATGAAGAGATCGTGGCCCAATGGTTAGAGCGAATTCGTAAGCAACTAGAAGGTTTTCTCGATTTCAAAGCGCCTAAAAATGCCGCCACCATGGCCAACAACCTGGATTGGACCGCACCGGTTTCAGCGTTGAATTTTCTTCGCGATATCGGAAAGCATTTCAGCGTCAATCAGATGTTAGCAAAAGACTCGGTTTCTGCACGCTTAGAAAGCGGCGGTATTTCTTACACCGAGTTTTCGTATCAAGTTTTACAAGCTTACGATTTCTTAGAACTCTTCCGGCGCGCTAATTGCACACTGCAACTTGGCGGTAGCGACCAGTGGGGAAATATCACAGCGGGGTTAGATCTAATTCGCAAAGTAACGGGAGAGAGCGCTTATGCGTTATCGGTTCCGTTGCTGACTAAGAGCGATGGCGAAAAATTTGGAAAAACTGTAACCGGGTCTATTTGGCTCGACCCAACCATGACATCTCCGTATGCCTTCTACCAATTTTTTATTAACTCTGATGACCGAGATGTTGAGAAGTTGTTAAAGATTTTTTCATTTAAGACGCATGTAGAAATTGAAGAACTTTTAAAATCACTTGCAACTAATCCGGGCGCACGCGAAGCGCATCGAGCGTTAGCCCAGGAATTGACAACTTCGATTCACGGCGAAGATGCATGTACAAAAGTTGAAGTGGCAGCGAAAGCGTTATTTGGCCAAGGCGAAATCACGGACTTAGATGCTGCAACATTAGCTGGCGCGTTAGCAGAGCTGCCGCGCACAACAATAAATTCATCTTCAGAAATTCCAACATGGGTTGATTTAATTGTTGCTACCGGTGTTTGCGAATCAAAATCTGCAGCTCGTAGAATTATTAAAGAAGGTGGCGCCTACTTAAATAATAAGAAAATTACTGCCGAAGATTTCACGCCAACGGCCAGTGATTTGATTGCTGGAAAATTTTTAGTCTTGCGAAAAGGGAAGCGCGACCTAGCGGCGGTAGAGTTGATTAAATAGGCAACAAAGTTCTACGTTTTTAGCTGATATTGAGAGAGATCGCTCGCTTCTTGATTTGACCTACGCCGATAAAGCGCGATAACCTCCATTTCTTCGTTACGAGACGGACGTATCACGGCCGGTTAGCGAAGTAAGAACTTCCCTAGAAGCTTTAAAACCCTTATAAATCAAGGTTTTTTGGTCGATTCCTGCACTTTTTTGTAGGGATTTGACCAATTTGACCTTATGCCTAAGGGTGGCTAAGTTTCTCCTTCTGCCCTCTAAAAAGGGGTGGATGCAGGTTGCCCCGAGAACGGACTGACGTCTTCGATCGGTGCGCGCCCGTACCTTGAGAACTCAACAGCGTGCCATAAGTCAATGCCAATTACCTCGATGAGGTATGGCTTTATTGCCATGCCCGTCGAATCCTTTGTAAAAAAATCAATTGGTCAAAGACAATAAACGACAGTTGTTTATGTCTTTTGCCAGAATCAACATCCATTTCAATGGAGAGTTTGATCCTGTCTCAGGACGAACGCTGGCGGCGT
>JABMMO010000172.1 GCA_013205455.1 Actinomycetota bacterium | reverse complement strand
TAAGACCTGCGTGTCTGCCATTTCACCACTCCCGCGTAAACCATGTACAAATGCAGTGGCTAGAGGAGAAGATTACGGTGAAAAAGCGTTATCGCCCAATCCGATAACGCGTTCTACATTAAAGGTAGAAGCGAAGTGAGCGCGCTAAACGGTAGCCTTGCCTAGGTGTCAACTCATCACCAACTTTCAGAAGCCATCGAACGGGTAATAAACGATGCCCGCAAGGCTGGCGCGCTCATTGCGAATGCGCCGGAGTCGGTGCCGCTAGAACGGCCAAAGAATCGTGAACATGGTGATTATGCAACTTCGATTGCGCTCGCGCTCGCAAAAAGTGCTGGCAAACCACCGCGCGAAATAGCCGAGCTAATTGCAACCGGGTTGCGCTCGCTAGAAATTATCGATCGTGTTGATATTGCTGGGCCAGGATTTATCAACATCACTTTGGCAAAAGCTACGCAAGGCGCAATCGTTATTAACATTTTAGAAAATAATGTGAAATTTGGAATTGGAAATGAACTTGCCGGCGTAAAAGTAAATTTAGAGTTTATTAGCGCAAACCCCACTGGCCCGCTACATCTTGGTCATACCCGATGGGCAGCTGTTGGTGACGCACTTGCGCGGGTTTTATCAGCCGCTGGCGCTATGGTTTCTCGAGAATTTTATATAAATGATCGCGGCGTCCAGATGGATTTATTTGGCGAATCTTTGCGCGCTTCCGCGCTAGGGATTGCAAAACCTGAAGCCGGTTACCAAGGTGGATACATTGATGACTTAGCTAAGAAAATCGTGTTGGCAGAACCAGATCTTTTGAAATTGTCAGAACCTGAATCACTAGTTGCATTTCGTGAAGCGGGATACAAATTGCAACTACAAGAACAGAAAGATGTATTAGCAAAATTTGGCACTAACTTCCAGGTTTGGTTTTCGGAACGATCACTTCATGCGGGTGATGGGCTTACAAAAGCGATGGCTCGGCTAAAAGAGCAAGGGCATATTTTTGATGATGAAGGTGCTACTTGGTTGCGCACCACAGATTTTGGCGATGATAAAGATCGAGTTCTCCGTAAATCAGATGGCGAACTAACTTATTTTGCATCTGATACGGCGTATTACATTGATAAACGAAACCGTGGTTTTGATATCTGCATTTATATGCTCGGGGCAGATCACCATGGCTATGTAGGTCGGTTAAAAGCCACTTCGGCTTGCGCTGGCGATAATCCGGAATACAACATTGAAATTTTGATTGGTCAGCTTGTAAAAATCATAGAAGGTGGCGCAGAGGTAAAACTTTCGAAGCGCGCTGGCACCATTATTACTTTGGAAGAATTGGTGGAGAAAGTGGGGGTAGATGCGGCTCGTTACACGCTAATTCGCTATCCAGTCGAAACTCCAATGGTGCTTGATGTTGATTTACTTAAAAAACGAACCAATGAAAACCCAGTTTTCTATGTGCAGTATGCGCATGCGCGAATCGTTGCGGTTTTGCGAAACGCTACCGATCTCGGAGTTAAATATGGTTTGGAATATTACAAACCAGAGTTGCTTGAACATGAGCGGGAACGCGAATTGTTGGGTGGTTTAGCTGAGTTTCCAAGAATTGTTGCGGGTGCTGCGCAACTTCGCGAACCACATCGGATCGCCCGGTATTTAGAAGATTTAGCTGGGATGTATCACGGTTTTTATACTGATTGCCGAGTATTGCCAATGGGTGATGAGAAACCGTCCGAGTTGCACTCTGCGCGCGCAACGCTTTCGGCCGCAACTATGCAAGTATTTTTTAATGGGCTCCAACTACTTGGCGTAAGCGCGCCGGATCGGATGTAGTTATGAGCGTCTGGTCTAATAACGCAAAATTTGTTAACGGTAAGTTGGAAATATCGGGTTGCGCCGTCTCTGAGCTTGCCAAAGAATTTGGCACCCCACTATTTGTGATTGACGAAGCGGATTTTTACACCCGCGCAAAAGCATGGCAAAGCGCACTTAATAGTGGTTTTGGTGCAAACGCTGGCACTGTCTATTACGCAGCAAAAGCATTTATCTCAGTTGAAATTGCAAAATGGATTAATGAAATCGGAATTGGGCTTGATGTATGTACTGGTGGTGAACTTGAGGTAGCCCTTGCTGCTGGATTCCCAACCTCAAAAATTGAACTACATGGAAATAATAAATCTGCGGCAGAAATCGCTAAAGCTATCGAAGTAGGGGTCGCAACTATTGTGGTTGATTCACTACAAGAGTTAGCCCGAGTATCTAAATTAGCTAGCGCTATGAATAAAGTGCAATCCATAATGCTCCGCTTAACGCCGGGAGTTGAAGCACATACTCATGAAGCAATTTCAACTGCACATGAAGATGTGAAATTTGGATTTTCGATTGCGAGCGGTGCAGCTTGGAACGCAGTTGTTGCGGCCCAAAGCGCCACGAATTTAAAGCTAAAAGGGTTTCATTGCCATATTGGTTCCCAGATTTTTAAGAGTGAAGGCTTTGAACTTGCAGCAGATCGATTAATTTCGCTATTGGCAAAATACCGAGATGAATTTAACGAAGAATTGCCAGAGTTAGATCTTGGTGGCGGTTATGGAATTGCATATTTAGAAAATGAAGTCACGCTCGACCCAATCGAGACTATGACCCATTTAGCAAATGTAGTTAAAAAATCTTGTGCCGCTAATAATTTGAAAGTGCCTCAAATCTCAATCGAACCTGGCCGGGCAATTGTTGGACCAACCACAACAACTATTTACGAAGTTGGCACAACAAAAGAAGTTCGATTGGAAAATGGCGAAGTTCGTTGGTACATCTCGGTTGATGGCGGCATGAGTGACAACATTCGTCCCGCTCTATACGACGCGGAGTACAGCGTTTATTTAGCTAATCGAAATTCTAACGCTTCGCTTAGAAATTCTCGTGTCGTTGGAAAACATTGTGAGACCGGCGATATTTTGATTCGTGAAGTTAAGTTGGCTAGCGATATCGAACCTGGAGACTTATTAGCAATTCCGGCGACCGGCGCATATGGTCGAAGCATGGCGAGCAATTACAACCATATGGCGCGACCCGCTGTGATTTCGGTTATCAACGGTACGGCGCGCACCATCCTTCGTCGTGAAAGTGCAGCTGACCTTCTAGCCTTAGATATTAAAGAAAGTCCGCGAACGATTCCAGGCGTAACCCAGAACGAGAGGCGCGACAAGTAATGAAAACACTACAAATCGGCATGCTCGGTTGCGGAAATGTTGGAGTCGAAGTTGCACGACTATTAACTTCTGATTCTGGAGATTTTAAAGCGCGCGCTGGCGCGGAATTGGAACTTGTTAAAATCGCAGTAAAGGACATGGAAAAGGCTCGCCCTGGAATTGCTAAAAAATTATTAACTAGCGATTCAGATTCCATAGTTAACGATGCTGATATCGAAATCATCATCGAAGTTATGGGTGGAATTGAGCCCGCTCGTAAATTATTGCTTACTGCAATGAAGAATGGAAAATCTGTAATTACTGCAAATAAAGCGCTGTTAGCTAAACATGGTGCCGAACTTTATGACGCAGCTAGCGCTAATGGCGTCGATCTTTATTATGAAGCATCGGTCGGCGGTGCCATTCCAATATTACGACCGTTGCGGGATTCAATCGTCGGCGATCATGTAACTCGAATAATGGGAATTGTAAATGGAACCACAAATTACATTCTTACAAAAATGGATGAAAACGGCTCGGCATTCGCCGATGTACTAAAAGAAGCACAAGCACTTGGATATGCCGAAGCAGATCCAACTGCTGATATCGAAGGCCATGATGCTGCTGCAAAAGCCGCGATTCTGGCTGGCCTGGCATTTCATTCCCGAGTCAGCGTTGATGATGTTTTCTGCGAAGGAATCTCCGGGATCACAGCCACTGATATCAGTGTTGCAAAAGCAATCGACCATGTAATTAAGTTATTAGCAATTGCAGAGTTGACTTCCGATAATAAAATTTCAGTTCGAGTTCACCCAACTCTAATTCCGCGCGCACATCCGCTTGCATCCGTACGGAATGCATTTAATGCAGTATTCGTGGAAGCTGAATCTGCTGGTGAATTAATGTTTTACGGTCGCGGCGCAGGTGGCGAACCAACCGCTTCCGCAATTCTTGGCGATTTAATCGCAGTAGCGCGCCATAAATCTGGGGGTTCGCTAGGGGCGGGCGAAAGCGCATATGCAGATTTGGAAATCGCCGCTATTAGCAGCGTAAAAACTCGTTATTTAATTCGATTGAATGTGGCAGATCGTCCTGGCGTACTTGCAACTGTGGCACAAATTTTCGCTTCGCATAACGTTTCTATCCAAACGGTTCGGCAATCTGGCCGCGGTGAAGATGCTGAATTAATTGTGATGACCCATGGCGCAAGCGATGCCTCCTTATCTGCGACGGTAAAAGAATTAGCTGGACATGATGTGGTTAAGAGCGTTGAAAGCGTAATTAGAGTTGAAGGCGCAACATCATGAGCGCACACCAATGGCGTGGTGTAATCGCGGAATATCGTGATCGATTGCCGGTTACGAGCGCAACCCCAATAACTTCTTTGTGTGAAGGTGGAACTCCGTTAGTTTTTGCCGAAACAATTTCTAAAATGTTAAACAATGATGTCTGGCTAAAGTACGAAGGCGCAAACCCAACTGGATCTTTCAAAGACCGCGGTATGACCATGGCGATTTCAAAAGCTGCTGAAGTTGGTGCAAAAGCAGTTATCTGCGCTTCAACTGGCAACACCAGCGCATCGGCCGCGGCTTACGCAACTAAAGCAGGAATGAAACCAGTCGTTTTAGTACCACAAGGAAAAATTGCGGTAGGAAAGCTTGCCCAAGCAATTGCACACGGCGCTAAATTATT
>JABMMO010000171.1 GCA_013205455.1 Actinomycetota bacterium | reverse complement strand
TTTGGCAGAGCTTTTGCCGAGAAGATGCAATTAGATATGGAGTACGACCCAAAACCGCCCTTTAATGCGGGGCATCCAAGAAGTGCGCCGAGCAGTGTCGTTGCGGAATTGCGATTGCTATTTGATTCAGTGCTTAAGCGCGACTAACGAATTAAAAAACGCCCGTTTTCGAGTAAAGATTAATAAAAGGTGGTCGCATTTGATTGATTTTTATCAGAGACTTAAAACCAATGATTTAAGTAGTTACTACTTATGATTACTCCATGGGAAATGCCATTGAGATCATAAGTATTCATGCTGAAGGTGAAGTTGGCGATGTAATCGTCGGCGGTGTGGGACCAATACCTGGTGCGACGATTTGGGAGCAATCAAGATTTATAGCAAAAGATGAAAGCTTGCGCAAATTTGTTTTACTCGAACCTCGTGGCGGTGTATTTCGCCATGTGAATTTATTAGTACCGCCGGTAAATCCTAAAGCAGATGTGGCTTTTATCATTATGGAACCAGAAGATAATCCCCCAATGTCTGGTTCGAATTCGATTTGTGTTGCAACTGTGGTATTGGAAACTGGAATTGTAAAAATGGTAGAACCGGTTACTACTTTAGTTATGGAAGCTCCTGGTGGTCTGGTTTATGTGACTGCGCAATGTTCAAATGGAAAAGTAACTCAAGTACGGGTAAAAAATGTGCCGTCATTTGTTGGTGAATTAAATTTGAACCTTGAGGTTGACGGTTTGGGAACGTTGCGAGTTGATACCGCATTTGGTGGCGATAGTTTTGTAATTGTTAACTCTGATGATCTCGGCTTCGCGATTGCGCCAGATGAAGCTTTTGATTTAGCAAGGGTGGGAATGCGGATTACCGCAGCTGCTAACCAACAATTAAAATTTGAACATCCAACTAATCCAGATTGGAAACATTTTTCTTTTACTCAGATTGCAAAGCCGATTTTCTACGAGAATGGAGTTGCAATCAGCAAGAACGCAGTAGCGATTCAACCAGGGAAGATAGATCGCTCCCCTACCGGTACTGGATGTTCCGCGCGGTTAGCGTTATTGCACCATCAAGGGGTATTGAAAGTTGGTGACTTAATGATTGGCCGTTCGATTATTGATTCGGAATTTCATTGCAAAATTGAAGGAGAAATCGTTATTGGAGATAAGAAAGGAATCATTCCGTCGATTGCCGGCCAAGCTTGGATCACTGGAACTCATAAACACACTTTGGATCCAACCGATCCATGGCCACTTGGTTACAAATTAAGCGACACCTGGCCTAAAAAGCTTTAGAACTAGGTAGGTTCCCTTAAGTTCCTTTATGGAACCTAGCGTGGTACCCTAGCGCTTGAGCAGAGGGGTTATAAATGGCAATCAACGTAAAGCTGCCGAAATCATTAGTTGAGGAAGCAAAGCGAATAGCACTTGCCGAACACCGATCAGTTCCGAAGCAGATTGAATTCTATTTCCGCATGGCGAGGGTGGCAGAAGAAAATCCTGAACTTTCATTTAAGCTAATCCGCGAGATACTTATTGCTCAAGCCGACGAAGCAGTTGAAGAGTATCAATTCGGATAATGAAGGTTTTTCTTACCCCAAAATTTGCTAAGCAATTAAAACGGTTGCACCCAGTTGAGAAAAAAATTATGGATAAGGCTGTGCAGAAAATAATCGATAATCCTAAAATTGGTGAAGCAAAAATTGGCAACCTCATCGGCGTCTATATCTATAAATTCAAGGTAAAAGATCAACAGTGGTTGATGGCTTATGAAGTCATTTCAAATAAGAGCCTTAAATTATTAATGTTTGGTCCGCATGAAAATTTCTACCGAAAACTAAAATAGATCTAAAAATAGTTCCTAAATATTCTACGAAAGAGTAGTTTAATTTGCTCAATTGGTGAGATCTTTAAAACTTTTGCATTAGCGGGTTCGTCTGGAGTGCTGACATCTTTTAGAGCAGGTGAACTTTGATCTAGTGAATCGGCAATTCGATCAATGTTTGCAACCATAGAAAGTCCACGCACGATTTGCTCTTGATCAGCGTCTTTAGCGTCTTCAATCAGGCTTTCAGCGAGAGCTGCGCCAGCATCGCGCGCATCTGAAGTTGCGCTTTGATTTGAATCATCTTGGCTCGCACTTTCAGTTTCATATTTCGAAGAGATGGCATAGCTAGCTGCGGAAAGCGCTACTGCTATTTGCTTTTTAGTGGAATCGGCAATTCCCCCACTTACGGCAGAATCAAAGAGCGTTCGGGCGATTGTGCGCACTTGCACAACGGTATGTTCAAGTGCGATGCCGCGAATGTAAATCTCCTCTGCTACATCTTTCTCTGCGGTTGGAAACCAACGCGCATGTCCACGTGCTTCAGCAGATTGGGCTCGGATTGATGGAACCTCCTCAATTAATAATCGCGCTTTTGCCAACCAATTACCCGCTTCTTTTTGAGAGAAGCCAGCAGCAACACCCTCAGACATTGTTGCTAATAATTCAGCTGCCTTCTTACTTACTGAAGTGATTTGATCAGTTGCGCGACCAACCGGCGTATTTGGATGTGAAAAGTAAGAGAAGAAGATTGCAACAGCAGCGCCGAGAAGTGTGGAACTTAATCGATGAGTTGCGGTAGAACCTGAAATACCAGGACCAATAACAATTAGTGCAGTAACCGGAACGTTTACAGATGCAACTTCGCCTAGGTGTAATGCGCGAGCAACTACGGAGCAGAGAATTACCGTAATTCCTACTGCTATGAAGCCGAAATTAAAAATAGAGACAGCAAAAATTGCAACTGCTGAGCCGATAGCGGTACCGACAATTTGGCCAAAACCTTCTCTGAGTGATTTATGCAGCGAGATGCGAATACTTAGTACGCAAACAATTGCCGCAACTAATCCGCCCTTATAAATAATGAGATCACCCAGTTGCCATGCCACGGCGCCAGCAAGCCCTGCGATGGCAATTTGCCGAACCCAGATATGGCGATCGGTAACGAGTTTTATAAAGCGTTTGAATACTCTCTTCATTTGTTTCCAAGTTTAGAGAGTTCTGCATATTTATCTTCGATTTGAGTGCGATTCCCCTCGATTGTGCGATAACAGAGGTAATTAAATATAATTAAGGCATGACAAACCTCTTCGATCCGATAACACTTCGGAAAACTACATTTCAAAACCGTGTCTGGGTTTCGCCAATGTGCCAATACAAGGCAAATGATGGCTTAATCAGTGAATGGCACTTTGCACACTTAAATGCATTTGCAACTGGTGCACCTGGATTGATTATGGTTGAAGCATCCGGAGTAGTTCCAGAAGGTCGAATCTCGGTAGGTTGCACCGGAATTTGGAGTGATGAGCAAGCAAAAGCTTTCAAGCCCATTATTAATTTTGCACACTCGCAAAATGTGAAGATCGGAATCCAATTAGCCCATGCTGGTCGAAAAGCTTCAACGATGCGTCCTTGGGATGACCATCAAATGGCTGCAGCAAATGAAGGTGGTTGGGAAACCATTTCAGCTTCACCGCTTGCATATAGCAAGATGCCAGTACCACGGGCTTTAAAAATTCCAGAAATTCATGCAATTACTAGCTCTTTTGTTGATGCTGCACTACGCGCGGTTGCGGTCGGTTTTGATGTTGTGGAAATTCACGCAGCCCACGGATACCTCTTCCACCAGTTTTATTCACCGCTTTCAAATGAGCGGAGTGATGAGTACGGCGGATCTTTTGAAAACCGAGTTCGTTTCCTATTGGAAACTACTAAAGCGATTCGAGCAGCAATTCCTACCGATACCGTTTTATTTGTAAGAATTTCAGCATCCGATTGGGTTGAAGGCGGTTGGAACATCATTGACGCAGTCGAACTAAGTAAGGAGCTAAAAGAATTAGGTGTTGATTTAATTGATGCATCTTCGGCCGGAAATAGCCCCGATCAGAAAATTAAAGTTGAACCTGGCTTCCAAGTGCCATTCGCAACTGCGATTCGCACTGAAGCTGGAATTCCAACATCTGCAGTTGGCTTAATTACGACTCCAGAACAAGCGCAACACATTGTTGAAAGTAACGAAGCCGATGCGATTTTTCTTGCACGGGAAATGATTCGCAATCCAAGATGGGCGTTGAGCGCTGCTGAAAAATTAGGGGTAAAGATTAAATGGCCAGCGTCGTTAGAACGTGGCCAAACCTTATGAAGCGCGCGCTATTTATCGATCATGATCACGTGACCAATGGCGGTTTAATTCAGCGTCAATTCGAGGCGCTCGGATATGAAGTTACAAAATTCTTAGTTGTTCCGGAGGCTTCATATAGCTCACCCAATGTTGTCGCAACATTTCCGGATTTTTCGAATTTTGATGTAATCGTTCCAATGGGTGCACCATGGGGAGTTTGGGAAGATGACCGCATCGGTAATTGGTTGCTTCCTGAATTGAAATGGCTTAAGAATGTTCATAACGCAGGTATCCCAATTTTTGGAATTTGTTTTGGTGGTCAATTAATGGCGCGCGCATTAGGTGGATCGGTAGCACGTGGACCGAAAGCAGAAGTTGGTTGGTATCCATTAATGAGTGATGATCAATCAATAATTCCTAATGGACCATGGTTTCAATATCACTGGGATCGGTGGGTGACTCCAAAAGGCGCTACCGAAATTGCACGCACTCCGATTGCCTCTCAAGCGTTCACTATGGGTAGGACTTTAGGATTGCAGTTTCATCCAGAGGTAAATATCGATGTATTAAATTCGTGGTTAAGTCTAGAAAGTGGTTGCGTAGAGGTTGAAGGCGAAGGCTTAAATTTAGAAGTATTGCGAGCTCAAACTATTGCTGAAGAGCCCAGCGCGACTATCCGAGCGATTAACTTGGTTAATTACTTTCTCGAGAGCATTGCTTCTGCTGATATCAAACCAGTTTAGTTGCATAAATGGCTATAAGATTTAGCAATCGCTTAAATAGGGAAAAGGTCAAATAGAAATGTGCCGTTTGCTTGGCTTTGTTTCGGACTCGAAGAGCAATTTTACCGAGTTGCTCGGCAACGATTTCCATGAGTTTGTTGAATTATCCAAAGTTCATTGTGACGGTTGGGGATTGTCAAATATCGGTAGCGATGAAAAAGTAGCGCAAATGACCCGCGAGCCGGTAATGGCTGCTGCAAGTGGAAAATTCAGAGAAGAGATTGCCAACCTTTCTACTGATGGCGCGCTACTACACATTCGCTGGGCTACTCCAGGCTTGCCCATAAAGGTAGAAAATAATCATCAATTCATTTACAAAGATATAACTTTCACTCATAACGGTTCAATTAAACCAGCTACCGCACTAAATGATGAGATTGATTCAAAATATCTTGCGTTATGCCAAGGAGATACTGATAGCGAGCGATATTTCTATTACATTTTAACTGAGATTGATAAATCCGACTTCGTCACAGGAATCAAAAATGCAGTCAATTATGTAAGAAAGAATAAGGAATATTCAAGCATCAACGGCATGATTATGAACGAAGAATATTACGTTGCGATTGCAGAATATGATCTAACAAAAATCCCCGCCATTTTCACTGAAGACTATTACGAACTTAGATTCAAAAAGAGCCAAGAGAGCGTGATCGTCGGCTCAAGTGGTTGGAATCAAGCCGGATGGGAAGTTCTACCAAACCATCATCTATTAGTGGTAAATCGAAAGACTCTGGACGTTGAAATTATTAAGTTGGATGCATGAGCAATATAAAAGTTCGTGAATTGAAATCACTTCCCGAACAGAGCGCCGGTCGTGAAATATTCGATATCACTTGGCCGGTAATCGGTGGTACTGAAATCACGCCAAATCTCATGCAAGCGTTTGTCCATAACGGAGCCTATTTTGTTGGTGCTTACGATGGCGAGAAGATTGTCGGAGCCACATTTGGCTTCATCGGTACCGCTGGCGGCATTCATTTACATTCCCATATGTCCGCTGTTCTTCTTGATTATCGAGATCGCGGAATTGGTGCGTTAATGAAGCGCCATCAATTAACTTGGGCTTACGAACATAAAATTCCTTTTATTACTTGGACTTTTGACCCGCTAGTAAAGCGAAATGCAAAGTTAAACATCCTCAAGTTAGGGGTAGAAGTTGCGAG